>DAIDKG010000141.1 GCA_027450125.1 Bordetella sp.
GTTGACGTTGAACTGGCTGAATTGCATGGCGGTTCCTTGTGGGAAGAAACGTGGCAGGGAAAACCAGAACTGTAGCACCCATGGGGGAGCTGCGAGATGTCGCTTTTACGAGACGGCCTGCCTGGCCCGGCCCCTGGCCGGCGGGCCCGATCGTGTTGCCGCAGGGGGTGAATCAGCGTAGAGTAAAATCACGTTTGCTGGTCTGCCGATGAGCGGGCTGACTGTGCAAATGGGCTTCAAACAGGCACCTGCACTCATATGTACGACATCCTGGTTTACCTGTTCGAGAACTACTACACCCCCCAGGCCTGTCCCGCGGCCGACGTGCTGGCAAAGCGGCTCGCCGCAGCCGGGTTCGAGCACGACGACATCGACGATGCGCTGGGGTGGCTTTACGGCCTGGCCGAAACCACCGAACGCTGCGTCGAGCTGGCCCAGGTGCAGAGTTCGGGCGTGCGCATCTACGCCGAGTCCGAGTATCGCCAGTTGGGTAGCGAGTCGATCGGCTTCATCACCTTCCTGGAATCTGCCGGCGTCCTGCCCGCGCCCTTGCGCGAAATCGTCATCGATCGCGCGCTGGCATCGCCCGAGGCGCCGGTTCCGTTGTCGTGCACCAAGATCATCGCCTTGATGGTCCTATGGAGCCAGGAAGCCGAGATCGACAATCTCGTCCTGGACGAGTTGCTCGAAGACGAAGGCGGCCGCCGTCTGCATTGAGCGGCGCCGTTGTACACAGGCCGTTTCGCCCCCAGTCCCAGCGGACCCTTGCATGCCGGCTCGCTGGCGGCCGCGCTGGCCAGCTGGCTGGATGCGCGCGCCCATGCGGGCCGCTGGCTGGTACGCATCGAAGACGTCGATGCGCCGCGAACGGTGCCCGGAGCCGACGAATTCATTCTGAATCAGTTGCGCGCGCTCGGCCTGCACTGGGACGGCGAGGTGGTCTGGCAGTCACGGCGCGGCGCGCTGTACCAGCGGGCTTTCGACGATCTGGCCGCGCGCGGCCTGGTATATGGCTGCGGCTGCACGCGGCGTGAAATCGCGGACTCCCAAAGCGCCCTGGGCACGCCGGGCGTCGATGGCGAGCGACCCTATCCCGGCACCTGCCGCAATGGTCTGGCCCCGGGACGCCAGGCCCGGGCCTGGCGGGTGCGTCTGCCCGACGATGCGGGCATCGAGCGATTCGACGACCGCTGGCTGGGCCCGCAGGAGCAGGATGTGGCCCGGGCCGTGGGCGATTTCGTCCTCAAGCGGGCCGATGGCCTGTGGGCCTATCAGCTGGCCGTGGTGGTGGACGACGCCGGGCAGGGCGTGACCGACGTGGTGCGCGGCGCCGATCTGCTGGGCTCCACGGCGCGCCAGCGCGTGCTGGGCCGTCTCCTGGGCCTGCCGCTGCCCAGGGTGATGCATGTGCCGCTGGTGGTCGATCCGGCCACCGGGCTGAAATTGTCCAAGCAGAACCATGCGCCGGCGGTGGACGCCGGCCAGCCCCTGGCGGCCCTGGATGCGGCCTGGCGCAGCCTGGGCTTTTCCGCTCTGCCGGCGCCCGATGCGCCGGCCTTCCTGGCCGAGGCGACGGCCCGCTGGGCCGGGCGTTTTTCCTTACTGCAATAATAGGGTCGCACCCCTTGCTACTTGCATGCCTCGAAGCCGCGCACTTATCATCCGCGCTAATTGGCGGCTCTCCCGCCAGCCGGAACACTCATGACAACAAAAACCCTGATCATCGCCGAAAAGCCCTCGGTGGCCCTGGACATCTCGCGTGCCCTGGGCGGCTTTGCGCGCGAGGGCGATTACTTCGAGAATGATCAATACGTGCTGTCCTCCAGCGTCGGGCACCTGCTCGGCCTGGTGGCGCCCAACGATCCGGTCAAGGGCAAGTGGAGCTTTACCCACCTGCCGGTGATCCCGCCCGAATTCGACCTGGGTCCGGCCGACAAGAAATCCACCGAGCGTCTCAAACTGCTGGTCAGGCTGGCCAAGCGCAAGGACGTGACCGCCATCATCAACGCCTGCGACGCGGGGCGCGAAGGCGAACTGATCTTTCGCTACATCATCCAGTTCGCGGGCGTGAGCAAGCCCATCAAGCGCCTGTGGCTGCAATCGATGACGCAGGCCGCCATACGCGATGCCTTCGACAATCTGCGCGACGACGCGCAGATGAAGCCGCTGGAAGCGGCCGCCCGCTCGCGCGCCGAGGCCGACTGGCTGGTGGGCATCAACGGCACGCGCGCCATGACGGCCTTCAACAGCAAGGACGGCGGCTTCTTCAAGACGCCCGTGGGCCGCGTGCAGACGCCCACGCTGGCCATCGTGGCCGAGCGCGAAGAGCGCATCCGCAAGTTCGTCTCGCGCGACTACTGGGAGGTGCACGGCACCTTCGTGGCCGCTGCCGGGCTGTACGAAGGCCGCTGGATCGATCCGGATTTCAAGAAAGACGAGCGTGATCCGGAAAAGCGCGAATCGCGCCTGTGGTCGCTTGCCGCCGCGCAGAGCGTGGTGGCCGCCTGCCGCGGCCAGGCCGGCCTGGTGAGCGAGGAATCCAAGCCGTCGACGCAGATGTCGCCGGCGCTCTACGACCTGACCTCGCTGCAACGCGAGGCCAACGGCCGCTTCGGCTTTTCGGCCAAGACCACGCTGGCCCTGGCGCAGACGCTGTACGAGCGCCACAAGGCGCTGACCTATCCGCGTACCGATTCGCGCTACCTGCCCGAGGACTACATCGCCACGGTGCAGCAGACCATGCAGGCGCTGGCGCAGGGCGATTCGCGCGCCGTGGGCGGGCTGTCGCAGCACGCCGCCACGGTGGTCAAGAACCAGTGGGTCAAGCCCAACCGCCGCATCTTCGACAACAAGAAGGTGTCGGACCACTTTGCCATCATTCCCACGCTGCAGGTGCCGCGCGAACTGAGCGAGGCCGAGGCCAAGCTCTACGACCTGGTGCTCAAGCGCTTTCTGGCGGTGTTCTTTCCCGCGGCCGAATACCGCGTCACCACGCGCTTTACCGCGGTGCAGGGACACAGGTTCAAGACCGATGGCAAGGTGCTGGTGACCCCGGGCTGGCTGGCCGTCTACGGCAAGGAAGCGCAGGGCGAGGACGCGACCCTGGTGCCGGTGGCCGAGGGCGAGAAGGTGCGCGCCGAGGACGTCGAGGCCGTCGGCCTGGCCACCAAGCCGCCGGCGCGCTACAACGAAGCGACGCTGCTCTCGGCCATGGAAGGCGCGGGCAAGCTGGTGGACGACGAGGAACTGCGCGAGGCCATGTCCGAGCGCGGCCTGGGTACGCCGGCCACGCGCGCGTCCATCATCGAGGGCCTGATCAACGAGACCTACCTGCGCCGCGAGGGCCGCGACCTGGTGCCCACGGCCAAGGCGCGCCAGTTGATGACGCTGCTCTCGGGCCTGGACGTGAGCGAGCTGACCTCGCCCGAACTGACCGGCGAATGGGAGCACAAGCTCAAGCAGATCGAGCAGGGCGGCCTGGACCGCCAGGCCTTCATGCGCGAGATCGCGCAGATGACGCAGGTCATCGTCAAGCGCGCCAAGGAATACGAGCGTGATACCGTGCCGGGAGACTACGCGACCCTGCAGACGCCCTGTCCCAAGTGCGGCGGCGTGGTCAAGGAAAACTATCGCCGCTACGCGTGCACGAACTGCGATTTCTCGATCGGCAAGCATCCGGGCGGACGCACGTTCGAACTGCCCGAGGTCGAAGACTTGCTGGCCAGGCGCGAGATCGGCCCGCTGCAAGGCTTCATCAGCAAGATGGGCCGGCCCTTCGCGGCCATTTTGCGCATCAGCGGCGAATACAAGCTGGAATTCGACTTCGGCCAGAGCGACGACGATGACGCCGAGGCGGTGGACTTCTCGGGCCACACGCCTGTGGGCATCTGTCCCAAGTGCGGCGCCAAGGTCTTCGAGCACGGCATGAGTTATGTGTGCGAGAAATCGGTGGGACCGGAAAAGCATTGCGATTTCCGTTCGGGCAAGGTGATCCTGCAGCAGGAGATCTCGCGCGAGCAGATGGAAAAACTGCTGTCGGCCGGACGCACGGATCTGCTCGACGGCTTCGTCTCCAGCCGCACGAATCGCAAGTTCAAGGCGTTCCTGGTGCGCCAGCCGGACGGCAAGGTGGGGTTCGAGTTCGAGCCCCGGCCCGAGCGGCCCGGTGCGCGCAAGACGGCCGCCAAGACCGCTGCTGCGCCTGCGGCAGCGCCCGCTGCGGCGAAGAAGGCTGCCGGCAAGACTGCAGTCAAGAAAGCCGCGGTAAAGAAAACGGCGGCAAAAAAAGCCGTAAAGAAAACAGCGAAGAAAGCAGTGAAGAAATCGGATGCCTGATATCGACGCGCCGATCGGATAGAAATCCCGTCCACGGAATGGCGCGGCGCCCCGAAATTCGGGTATCGTGAACTCATGGCAAGCCCCCGGTGCGGCCGCTGCGCAAGCAAGCCTTCGGGGGCGTTGTCTTTTCCAGGGGCCGGCGAGCCCAGCCGCATCCATAGTCCCAGGCGCAAACGATGACTGCCTCCACTGCGTTTTTCTCCAAGTTTTCCCTGGCCGGCCAGGTCGCGCTGATTACCGGCTCGGCGCGCGGCCTGGGCCTGTGCATGGCGCGCGCGCTGGCCGGCTGCGGCGCGCATGTGCTCCTGAACGGCCGCCAGGCGGGAGCGGTCGACGAGGCCGTGGCGGCGCTGAAGGCCGAGGGCATGGCGGCCAGCGCCCTGCCCTTCGACGTGACCGACGACGCGGCGTCCGAAGCCGCGTTCGCGCGCATCGACGCCGAATTCGGCCGGCTCGACATCCTTGTCAACAATGTAGGCATGCGCCTGCGCAAGACCCTGGCCGCTGCGACCGCAGCCGAGGTCCGTAAATTGATCGAGGTCGACCTGGTGGACGGCATGCTGCTTTCCAAACGGTCGGCCGAGCGCATGGTCAGGCAGCAGTACGGCCGGCTCATCACCGTTACCTCGGTGCTGGGGGAAGTGACGCGCGCGGGCGACGCGCTGTATCCGGCAGCCAAGCAGGGGCTCACGGGCATGATGCGCGCGCTGGCCACCGAATACGCCCGCCACGGCATCACCAGCAATGCCACCGCGCCGGGCACTTTCGTCACCGAGACCAATGTGGCCATGGCGGCCGATCCGCAGATCGGTCCGGCCGTGGGAGCGCGCAACCCCATGGGCCGCTGGGGACAGCCCGAGGAAATCGCCACGGCGGCGGTGTTCCTGGCCTCGCCCGCCTCCTCCTTCGTCAACGGCCACGTGCTGGTGGTCGACGGCGGGTTGTCGGTGCAGATGTAGGCGTCCGTTCGGGTTCAGGGCTTTTTAGCGTTAACTGGCCCCAGGCTTTATGCTGAACCCTTCGGTCGCGTACCGGCAGAATCTCAGGAGACAATTTTGAAGCCGCATTTCATCGACAATCGCGCCGTTGCGGGCGCGTCGGGCGAAGCCATCGCCGTCATCGACCCTTCCACCGGCGAGGAATACGACCGCATCGCGCGCGGCAATGCCGCCGACATCGACCTGGCCGTGCAGGCCGCGCGGCGCGCCTACGACGAAGGCGCCTGGGGCAGGCTCTCGGCGGCCGAACGCGGCCGCCTGCTGCTCAGGCTGGCCGTGAAAGTGCAGGACCATCACGACGAACTGGCGCAGATCGAGTCGCGCGATTGCGGCAAACCCACCAGGCAGGCGCGCGCCGACGCCACCGCGCTGGCGCGCTATTTCGAGTTCTACGGCGGCGCGGCCGACAAGCTGACCGGCGAAACCATACCTTACGCCCAGGGCTATACCGTGCTGACGCTGCGCGAACCGCACGGCGTCACCGGGCATATCGTGCCCTGGAACTACCCCATGCAGATCTTCGGACGCAGCGTGGGCGGCGCGTTGGCGGCGGGCAATGCCTGCGTGGTCAAGCCGGCCGAAGACGCCTGCATGTCGCTCTTGCGCGTGGCCGAGCTGGCTGCCGAAGTGGGCTTTCCGCCGGGGGCGCTGAACATCGTCACCGGCTACGGCCACGAGGCCGGCGACATGCTGGTGCGCCACGCCGGCGTGGACCACATTTCCTTTACCGGCTCGCCGCGCGTGGGCGTGCTGGTGACGCAGGCCGCGGCCGAACGCCACGTGCCGGTCACCCTGGAGCTGGGTGGCAAGACGCCGCAGATCGTGTTCGCCGACGCCGA
>DAIDKG010000142.1 GCA_027450125.1 Bordetella sp.
ACCATCGTCTCGCGCAACCGCCATCCGATCGAGGCCGCGGTGCTCAGCATCACCCAGATCCATGCCGGCAGCGCGGACAACGTCATCCCCACCGACGCCGAATTGCGCGGCACGGTGCGCACCTTCACCACCGAAATGACCGATCTCATCGAGCGACGCATGCGCGAGATCGCCCAGCACACCGCCGCCGCGATGGACTGCCAGGTCGAGTTCGTGTTCGACCGCAACTACCCGCCCACCATCAACGACCCGCAGGAAACCGCCTTCTGCGCCGACGTCATGCGCGACATCGTGGGCGAGGCCAACGTCGACGACCATGTCACGCCGACCATGGGCGCCGAGGCCTTCTCCTACATGCTGCTGCAAAAACCCGGCTGCTACGTCTGGATCGGCAACGGCAACGGCGAACACCGCGCGCAAGGCCATGGCATGGGCCCGTGCATGCTGCACAACGGCAGCTACGACTTCAACGACGCGCTGCTGCCGCTGGGCGCGACCTACTGGGTCCAGCTGGCGCTCAAGCGACTGGCCCGATAGCACACCGGAACCAAACCATGTCCACATCACCCGCCCACGTCAGCTTGCCCGCCGACCAACCCGTGCTGCGCGTCATGCCCATGCCGGCCGACTCGAACGTCCACGGCGACGTGTTCGGCGGCTGGATCATGGCGCAGCTCGACATCGCGGGTGCCGTCCCTGCCGCGCGTCGTGCCGACGGTCGGGTCGCCACCGTCGCGGTGAACGCCATCGTCTTCAAAAAGCCCGTGTTCGTGGGCGACCTGCTCAGTTTCTACGCCAGGATCGTCAAGACCGGCACCACCTCGGTCACCGTCGAGGTGGACGTCTACGCGCAGCGCCAGCGCCTGGACGCCGAGATCGTCAAGGTCACCGAGGCGACCCTGACCTACGTGGCGACCGACGACGCGCGCCACAGCCGGCCGCTGCCGATACTGTGATCCGGTTGCCGTTGCGCCTCATTCCTTGCACAACGGCAGTTCCATGGTGCTCTTGATGACCTCCATGGAAAAGCTGGCGCTGACGTCCAGCAGATCCACCTCCTCGATCAGGCGCCGGTAGAAGCGGTCGTAGGCCGCCATGTCCTCGACCACCACCTTCAGCAGGTAGTCCAGGTCGCCGGCCATGCGGTGAAACTCCACCACATTGGGCAAGGCCATCACGGCGCCGACCAGGCTCTGCGTCCATTTGGCGTTGTGCTGGCTGGTGCGGATGGAAACGAAGACCGTAAGATTGAGGCCCAGCGCCTGCGGGTTGAGCACCACCGCATTGCGCAGGATGACGCCGTCTTCCCTGAGCTTCTGTATGCGGCGCCAGCACGGCGTCACCGACAGATTGACCTGCTAGGCGATCTCGGCCACAGACAGGTCGGCATTCTTCTGCATGAGTCCGAGAATCTTGAGGTCCGTCTGATCCATGAAGGTTCCTTTGCGCTGGAGGAAAAATATTTCACCACGGCCGCCATCCGGCACGAATTAGGCAAATTTATTCCACCGATGGCGCTTTAGCATAGACAGGTTCCCATTTCCCGTGCCGAGCCGACATGCAAGCCGCCTCCGACTCAGTCATCGCCCCGAACGCCTCGCTGCAGGCATTGTCCACCGCCACCGGCCAGGCCGAGCAGACCGCCGCCTCGGCCCTGTTGCTGCAGATGGCGACGCACCTGAGACAAGCCGACAATCTGCTGGAGGCGCTGCCGCAGGCGCTGCGCGCCGGCTCGCCCGACAGCTACTGCCGCCATGTCGCCTACGCGGACCCGAGCGGCCGCTTCACGATCGTCTACCTGGTATGGCGTCCGGGCCAGCACAGCCCCGTGCACGGCCACAAGACCTGGTGCGCCTACCGCGTGCTGCAGGGCGAGCTGTCGGAAACGCTCTACGACTGGAATCCCACCACCCAGACGCTGTCGGTCAACGGCGAGATCGCCCGCAGGCCCGGCGACATCTTCACCGCCATCCCCGGCCTGCAGCAAACCCACCGCCTGGGCAACAGCAGCGACGAGGTGGCCATCACGCTGCACATCTACGGCGTGGCCGAGGAAAACATCGCCTCCGGCGTCAACCTGCTGCCGCCGCAACCGCTGCTGCAATAAACCGGGTTTGCGGGCGTCGCGCCTGAAGGCATCGCAAGCCGAGGCCGCCCGAAGACAGTCCGATGCACACTCCGTTTCCGGGGCGGGCATCGGGACCGATGCTGGGTTGCGCCGGCGACCAGGAAGCGGCGCCGACGCAATCGACGGATTCGCGCCGGCCTATGCCCAGGTCAGACGAGCTTTCCGTGGCACTGCTTGTACTTCTTGCCGCTGCCGCACGGACAGGGGTCGTTGCGCCCGACGCGCGGCACGGCGCCGCTGGGCATGGCAGGCACGCCAGGCGCCGCCGCGGCAGCCAGTTCCGCATCGGGATCCGTATGCTGGAACCGCAGGTTCTGCAAAGGCTCGATCTCTTCGGCCTGTTCCAGCTGCTCGGCCGACTGCACGCGCACCGTCAGGAGAACGCGCACCACATCGTTGCGGATCCGATCGAGCAGGCTGGAGAACAGCTCGAACGCCTCGCGCTTGTATTCCTGCTTGGGATCGCGCTGCGCATAGCCGCGCAAATGGATGCCCTGGCGCAGATAATCGAGCGAAGACAAGTGCTCGCGCCAATGCGAATCCATGGCCTGCAGCATGATGGAGCGCTCGAACTGCGCCCAGGATTCTGCGCCGACCAGTTCGGCCTTGGCGTCGTAAGCCGCGCGCGCGGCGGTCAGCACGCGCTCGCGCAAGCCTTCCTCGTCCAGGTCGGGTTCGTCCTCGAGCATCTGGGTCAGCGGCAGCGACAGTTGCCAATCGTTGGCCAGCACCTGCTGCAGGCCCGCCACGTCCCACTGGTCCTCGATCGATTCGGGCGGCACATAGGCATGGAAGAGGTCGGTCATGACCCCTTCGGTCAGGCCGATGACGGTCTCGCTGACCGAACTGGCTTCCAGCACCTCGTTGCGCTGGGCATAGAGCACCTTGCGCTGGTCGTTGGAGACGTCGTCGTATTCGAGCAGCTGCTTGCGGATGTCGAAGTTGCGGCCCTCGACCTTGCGTTGCGCGGTCTCGATCGAACGCGTCACCATGCCGGCTTCGATGGGCTCGCCCTCGGGCAGTTTCAGGCGTTCCATGATGGCGCGCACGCGGTCGCCCGCGAAAATGCGCATCAGCGGATCTTCCAGCGACAGATAGAATCGCGACGAGCCCGGATCGCCCTGGCGGCCCGCGCGGCCGCGCAGCTGATTGTCGATGCGGCGCGATTCGTGGCGCTCGGTGCCGATGATGCGCAGGCCGCCCGCAGCCTTGACGCGCTCGTTGTCCGGCTTCCAGGCGGCGCGGATCTGTTCGATGCGCGCATCGCGTTCGGTTTCGCTCAGGGATTGGTCGGCGTGCAGCAGATCGATCTGCTTCTCTATGCTGCCGCCCAGCACGATGTCGGTGCCGCGGCCCGCCATGTTGGTGGCGATGGTGACGTGGCCAGGCTTGCCGGCCTGCGCCACGATCTCGGCCTCGCGGGCATGCTGCTTGGCATTGAGCACTTCGTGCGGCAGCTTGGCCTGGCGCAGCAGGCCCGACAGCAGTTCGGAGTTCTCGATGCTGGTGGTGCCCACCAGCACCGGCTGGCCGCGCGCATGGCAGTCGCGAATATCTTCGAGAATGGCGTTGTACTTTTCCTGGCCGGTCTTGAAGACCTGGTCGTTCTGATCCTTGCGGATCATGGGCTTGTTGGTCGGGATGATGACCGTTTCCAGGCTGTAGATCTCCTGGAACTCGTAGGCTTCGGTATCGGCCGTGCCAGTCATGCCCGACAGCTTGTCGTACATGCGGAAGTAGTTCTGGAAGGTGATCGAGGCCAGGGTCTGGTTCTCGTTCTCGATCTTCACGCCTTCCTTGGCCTCGACCGCCTGGTGCAATCCGTCGGACCAGCGGCGGCCCACCATGAGGCGGCCGGTGAACTCGTCGACGATGATGACTTCGCCGTTCTGCACCACATATTGCTGGTCGCGGAAGAACAGCGAATGGGCGCGCAAGGCGACCATCAGGTGGTGCATGAGCGCGATATGGCGCGGGTCGTAGAGCGACTCGCCGGGAGGCAGCATGCCGTTCTTGGACAGGATCTGTTCGGCGTTCTCGTGGCCGGCCTCGGACAGATAGACTTGCTGGCTCTTCTCGTCGACCCAGTAATCGCCTTCGGGCTCGGGCTCCTGCGGCTTGGGCTCGACGGCCATGCGCTTGAGCAGGGGCGGCACCGAGTTCATGCGCACATACAGATCGGTGTGGTCTTCGGCCTGGCCCGAGATGATCAGCGGAGTGCGCGCCTCGTCGATCAGGATGGAGTCCACTTCGTCGACGATGGCGTAGAAGAGCGAGCGCTGGCGGCGATCCTCGACCCGGTATTCCATATTGTCGCGCAGGTAGTCGAAGCCGAACTCGTTGTTGGTGCCGTAGGTGATGTCGGCGCGATAGGCCGCGATCTTTTCCTCGTTCTCCTGCTGGGGCACGACCACGCCGGTGGAGAGCCCCAGGAAACGGTACAGCCGACCCATGTTTTCCGCGTCGCGCCGGGCCAGGTAGTCGTTGACCGTGACCACGTGCACACCCTTGCCCGCCAGCGCGTTCAGGTAGACCGGCAGCGTGGCCATCAAGGTCTTGCCTTCGCCCGTGCGCATTTCGGCGATCTTGCCTTTATGCAGTGCGATGCCGCCCAGCATCTGCACGTCGAAGTGCCGCATGCCGAACACGCGCTTGCCGGCTTCGCGCACAGTGGCGAATGCCTCGGGCAACAGCGAGTCGAGCGAGGCGCCCTGCTCGATGCGCGCGCGATACTCCTGGGTCTTGGCGGCCAGGGCTTCATCGGACAAGCCCGCCAGTTGCGGCTCGAGCGCGTTGATCTGACCGACAAGCTTGCGGTATTGCTTGAGCAGTCGGTCGTTGCGGCTGCCTATGAGTTTTTTGAGCAGGGAAATCATGCGTCTCGGTAAGGCACGAGGGGAAACCAACAAGTGTAGCGCACCCGGGTTACGAAGCCCTCGGGGCGTATCCCTCGGGACTATTCGGCGGTATCTGAGGGCATAATCACATTCATCAAGCTTCCGACATGAAA
>DAIDKG010000143.1 GCA_027450125.1 Bordetella sp.
GCCATTGTGCCGTGAAACTCGGCTTCGGCGCACTGCGCACCGCTAAGGTCGGCTGCCGTCAGTTTGCCTTGCGAAAAATCGGCCTGGCTCAACTCCGCTTTGCTGAAATCGGCACCACTCAGATCGGCTCCGCTAAAGCTGGCCCTTTGCGCCGCACAGCCGCCGGCTCGCACGTTGCCCATGCGGGCCTCATTGAATTGTGCACCCGCCAGATTGGCGCCGCCCGTCAGTTGCGCCTCGGAAAAATCTGCGCCGGTGAAATCTGCGTCGACAAGCTGGGCACCCTGCAAAATGGCTTTTGCGAAGTTGCTGCCGCTCGCGCTGGCCTGCTTGAGCGTCGCCTGGGTGAGGTCAGCCTCGCCGAAGTCGGCTGCTTCCAGTAAAGCTCCGTCGAACTTCGCGCCTCGCAGCTTGCTGCCGGCGAAGACCGTCCTGGTCATCAGGCAGGCAGAGAAGTCTGCGTCCGACAGGTCCAGTTTGGACAAATCGACACCCGACAAATCGTAGCCGCTCAGGCTGCGTCTGGCAGCGTGAAATTCGACCACTTGTTCGCGCGTCAAGGCTTCGAGCCTGAATTCCACGGCCGGCAGTTCCGGCAGCCCGGGCAGTTGCGGCGGCTTGGGCAAGGTAGCCGGCATTGCGGGCACTATCATGGCCGGCAGCGCGGGCCATGAGGCGGGCAACGCCGCGATGGATTGATCGAGCGACGCCATTCCCTGCCAGGAGCTGGCTACGTCGGGGTCGGTTTTAGCGAGAATGGCGCGGACATCCTGCTCAGTGATGCCGTATTTGTCCATGAGCGCCCGGCTTTCCTGATTGAGGTTGCTCAGCGATTGTTTGATGTCCGCCATGCTGGCCGATTCGGGAAACTGCGGCTCCTGTTCCTTAAGGATGGGTGCGATATCGGCCTGCGTGAGACCGTGCTGCTTCATCAGCGTCTGGCTTTCCTGCTCGAGGTCGGCAATCGCCTTGTCCGCGTCTGCCAGAGTGGCCGGCGGCAAGTCTGGCTGCGGCTTCAGGTAAGGTGCAATGTCGGCGTCGGTCAGTCCGTGCTTGCGCATCATTTCCCGATTTTCGCGTTCCAGGTTCGCGATCGCACGATTTGCCTCGGAAAAATCGGGAAGTGCCGGTCCTGTTGCCGCCGCTGCAGCGGACGCTGCGACGGCGGGTACCGCGATAGCTGTCGGCATGACGGGCATGCCGGCAGCGGGTGCCGCGTCGTCGGGCGTTGCGGCGGCGTCCGTTGCCTGTTGCGCAGCCGGCGCGTCCTCTTCCCTCAGGCGCCGGAATTTTTCGTGATAGCGGCTGAAGTCGAGCGGCGCTTCGCGCAGGCTCTCCCATTCGGCCATCACGTGCAGAATGTCCGAGGCGTCTTCGTCGGCCGCCTGCGCCTGCGCCCGATATAGCACAATGCCGCATTCGAGTTCGGGAAACAGCCATACCGTCTCGGCGTTCGCCGCGATCTCGGAGAATTCTTCCTTACCGTCGATCAGACGGCGATTGACGAAACAGCGCGCCCGCAGCGCCGGCAGCCGGCTCTGGATCACGTCCCGCCGGGGATGCAGGTTGCGCAGTTCCAGCGCTTCGTCGCCTTTCAGGTAGCCGCCAAAGCGCTGGTCCTGCGGGGCAGTCTGAAAATAGTCGAGCCGAGTATCGTCGGGCAGATGAGGCCAGGTGTTCTTCAGCCAGCGATCGTCGAACTTGCCCAGCAGCGCCTGGCGTTCAGAGGCGGCAGCATCTATAGCTTGCAGGGGCGCACTGTGAAAACCCTCGTCGTCGGCGAGCAAGGCCTGCTTGGTTCGTCCACCCAGCATGGCCGACACCGGAATTCCCCGGTTCACTGTGCCGCCGGCCGACGCGTGGCCCTTGCCGTACACCAGAAATTCCGCCGCGGTCTTGGGATAGCCCTCGTCCAAAATGCCTTGGTCTCCCAGCGACTGCGCAACGGCCGCCCACAATTCCGGTTCGGGACGCATGTCGGGCAAACCGCTGCCGCCGAATGGGAACAAGCCCATCATGCCGATCGCCAGCCTGTCGCGCTGAGCGAAACGGAAACCGCGATACAGCACGGCGAGGTTGTCAGGGCGGTAGATCTTCATGCTTTTATGCGTATCGACATGGAGGGCAACTGTCTGGACTCAGCCCAGCTGAATGAGCGCACCATTCACCTTGGCTCCCGCCGGCGACAAAGTCAGCTTGCTGCCTGGAGAGATAAGCACCGAATTCCAGGCATTCAGCATCAGCTTTGCCTGTCCTGCAGCCGTCGTGATGGTCGCTGCGGCGGGCTGCAACTGCGCCGAGGTCGTCCCGTTCTTCAACGTCGAACTTTGCGCGGTCAGTTCGAGCGATGCCGTCGGACCGGCCTCTATCTTCGAAGAAGCCGCCTGCAGCGTCATCTTGGCCACGCCCGCCGCTGCGGACGCCTCGATGCTGGCCGCGCTCACCTTCACCAAATTCCCGCCGGGATGCTCGAGACTGACCTCACCCAGCGGGTTGCCAACTTTTGCCGTGATATGTGTGGCATCCAGAGTCAGCGTCGTCGATGCCGGGGCGGCCGTGTTGTAGTACGGGGAGGTAGCCTGCAGCGGATTCAGGCTGGGAATGCTCTTCAAGCCGGCCGTCATCGTGATGCGCCCGCCCAGCAAGGCCGCGGCGTCCGGTTCCAGATCGATGAACCCTGCTCCGACCTTATCCACGATGAGCCGGGTCTTGCTGTCCTTGAGGTAGATATTGCTGACGTAGACGGCGTCTGGATCGCAGGCTTTCTTGATCCCGGCGGCCGCGATGTTGACCGCGAGGGTCGCGGCGGCCGTGGTCACCGCGGTGGAACCCGACATGATGCTGGCCAACCCTTTGTTGATGTCGCTGTTGAGCGCTCCCTTTCCGCCCTTTTTGTCGCTGTCTTTGATGAACTTCGCCCCACTCGCGGACATGACGGCGGTATTGACGGCGATATTGGTCACGAGGGCTGCCCTGAGCGCCTTCTTCGTGGTTTCCACGGCGGCGCTGATCGGGGTGAGCTGGCCGCCCGATATCTCGGTGCCCTCGTTGCCCTTGAGCTTGGCTTTGGCCTTGAGGTTGACGCTTTCGTAGGAATCATCCAGGGTGATGCCCTTGCCTACCTTCCATGTCACGTCCGAACTTGCGGAGTAGGCCACGTTGTAGCCTAGCGTGAATTTGGTCGTGACCGAGGCGGCCAGCGTATTTTCGGCCGTCAGATTGACCGAGTTTTTCGTTCCCAGCGTGAATGACGTGGACGCACCCGCGGTGAAGCTCGTTGAGCTGCCCGACGTGCTGGCGATGATGCCCTGGGCAGCCACGACCAGGGCGGTGCCGGCGGCCGACCCGAATGGGGTATAGGCTGTGATCCCCGCCGGCGACACGCCGGCGGCGGTGCCGGGATTGGGGTTGTCCTGGAACACCAGCTGATTGCCGCCGGGCGTCTTGATGGCGCTTATGGTGTTGTTCGCGCTCGTGACCACGCTTTGATTGATGGAATTCGGCGCGGCCGACATGATCACCGGCTGATCCGGGTCGCCGCCCATGAAAGACAAGAGCACCTCGGCGCCCTTGTGCAGTGGAAAATCGATGCCGTAATAGATATTGCTGTTGGTCGCGGACGGCGTGCCGCTGCCGGATCCGGTCGTGCCGGACGCAGTGGGCATGATCGTTGTGCTGCTGTCGTAGCTGCTTGTGATCATGCCGGAATAGGGCGTAGCCATGCGCACGCGCGCCGAGCCTTGGGCTGCGCTCATGGTAGACGCATTGAACGGCATCTGTACTCTGTATTGTCCGTATTCGTCCAGGTCCGCATATTGGGTGCTGCTTGCGTCGGAGTCGACCACGGCGCTCATCATGCCCGATACGGTCGGCCGCCGCGTCGTCCGGGCGGCGCGGAACTGGACAGCTTGCCCTGCTGCGATCTGGCTGTTGGGCGCCGTGGACCACGTCTTGGGAATGGCCTGAAAAGTGTTGGTGTAGCGGATACTGGAGCCATTCGCGCCAGACTGCCCCGCGCCTTCGAGAATGGTGTTGGACTGCGTACCCTGATGGCGTATCTCGGTGACGAGGTATTGTTTGCCGTTGAAGGTGGCTACGGGGTGGGACATCTGGATGAAGTAGCCGCTGCGCACGCCTACCACCGACGATTCTGCCGTGAACGTAGTGCCCCGGCACAGAATTTCCTGGGCGCGCAGCGTGGCATAGCGCGTGATCTCATCCGTAGTTTCGGCGTTTTCGCCATAGAGTGAAACGTTGCCCAGGCCGCTGTCCGACACCGGGATCTGCGATTGCAGCGACATGTCTGCCGAGCGGTAGTTGTAGTTTTTGAGCGTAAGCGTATTGGGCAGACGCTCCTGTCTGCAGATGAAGCTGTATACGGAAGTTGGTCCGTTGGTGTCGCGGCTGTCCTCGACGAAGGTCACGTTTTTGACGGTCGAACTCAGTTTGCTGCTGTCGTCGACAATGATCAGCTTTTCCGGGCCGGTCGTGTTCTCGGCATGGTCAAAATAGTAGTAAAGCCCTTCCTTTTCCATCCAGCGAGAAGCGAAGTCAAGAAGGCTTTCCTCGAACTGGCACACGAAATCGTGCGTACGGTACTTCGTTGCATCCAACAGTTGAACGTCGACGTCGTTGCTCGTGAGCACATTGGGCTGCCCGGTGAGAACGGACTGAATAAGGTCGGGAATGCTTTTCTTAGCGGTATGGACCTGAGATACTCGGAACCAGGACATCATCCACAGGCGCGGCACCAGCACCGCGCGATATAGATACAGCGGCTCGCCGCCGCTGGGCGAAACGCGGTATAGGTATTCGAAGGACTCCAGCACGCCGTAGTAGGGCGCAACGTCATCTGTCGCGTTCGGCCCGCGGATCTTGAGTGTTGCCATGGTGGCGGCCAGCATCTTGCCCAGATCCACACTCTCGCTACGGGTGGCCAGGGTCAGCGTGAAGCGGAATGGTCGCGCAATGGCCTCGATCCCATCCAGATCTACGACGTCGAAAACCGGTGCAGCGCCCGAGCCGGAGGCCGGATAGCCGGTCACTGAAAAAAAGAATCGCAGATTCACGTTGTCGGTCGTAGCCATGATCGCTGCTTCTCCGTTTCGGCTCAGGCCGGGAACGTCACCTTGAAATTGCCGCCCTCATCCACCGCCAGCGTCACGGCCGCCGGTTGCTCGGCGCCGCTCATGCGCGCCAGGATTTCCTGCGACATCAGCGGCATGACCGTGCCGCGCAGGATGAAGTCGATATTGCGGGCGCCGGTCTCCACCTCGGTGCAGCGCGCGGCGATCTGATCGACCACGGCTTCGCCGTAGCTGAACTTCATTTTGTTGTTGTGTTCCAGCCGCTGGCCGATCTTGTCGAGCTTGAGGCGCACGATGCCGGCCAGGGCATCGCGGGCCAGCGTGAAGTAGGGGATCACCGTCATGCGCGCCAGCAGCGCGGGCTTGAAGTGGGCCGACAGGATGGGACGCACCGCCGACAGCAGAGTATCGTGGTCGGGCCGGTCCTCGCCAGAGGTCATTTCGGTAATGACGTCGGTTGCCAGATTGGAGGTCAGGAAGATCACCGTATTGGAGAAATCGATCTCCTTGCCTTCGCCGTCCGACAGCATGCCCTTGTCGAACACCTGGTAGAACAGGTTCAGCACGTCCAGGTGCGCCTTCTCGACTTCGTCCAGCAGCACCACCGAATAGGGCCGCTGGCGCACTGCTTCGGTCAGTACGCCGCCTTCGCCGTAACCCACATAGCCCGGGGGCGAACCGATCAGACGGCTGACATTGTGCTTTTCCTGGAACTCGCTCATGTTGACGATGACGGTGGACTTCTCGTCGCCGAACAGGATGTCGGCCACCGACAGGGCGGTCTCGGTCTTGCCCACGCCCGAGGGGCCGGCCAGCAGGAACACGCCCAGGGGCTGCTGCGGATCGCGCAGGCCCGATTGCGCGGTCTTGAGCACTTCGCCGATCAGGTGCATGGCGTGATCCTGGCCGCGCACGCGGGCCGACAGCGTCCTGGCCATGTTCATCACGGTTTCGGCGCGGTCGCGCAGCATCTTGCCCACCGGCACGCCGGTCCAGTCTGAGATGACTTTGGCGACCACATCCGGGTCCACGTCCACGCGCACCATGGGAAGGTCGCCCTGGGCCTGCTTGAAAGCCGCGCTGGCGGCCTCGATGGCCGCTTCGAGCCGGGCCAGCTCGTCGGCGGATGCGCCGTCGGCCCTGGCCTGGTGGCGCTAGGCGCGCGCGGCCAGCAGTGCGTCGGCGGCGGCTTTCTGCGTTTGCCAGTGTTCGCGCAGCGCCTGGGCCTCGTCTTGCGCCTTGGCCAGCAGTCCGTCGATTTCGCCCAGGCGGTCGTGGTCCACCGGCTGCAGATTATCGCGGTCGCGCTCCAGGCCTGCCTTCTCGCGTTGCAGGGCCTGGATGCGCCGCTCGGTGTCTTCCAGCACGTCGGGCTTGGCGCTTTGCAGCACCTTGACCCGCGCGCAGGCGGTATCGAGCAGATCGACCGCCTTGTCGGGCAGCTGGCGCCCGGTGATGTAGCGGCTGGACAGTTCGGCCGCGGCGACGATGGCGTCGTCGCGCACCACTACCTGGTGCACGTCTTCGTATTTTTCCTTCAGGCCGCGCAGGATCAGGATTGCGGTGGGCAAGTCGGGTTCGTCCAGCTTGACCAACTGGAAGCGGCGCGCCAGCGCGGCATCTTTCTCGAAATACTTCTTGTACTCGGCCCAGGTGGTGGCCGCGATGGTGCGCAGTTCGCCGCGCGCGAGCGCCGGCTTGAGCAGGTTGGCAGCGTCAGAGCCGCCGGCCTGACCGCCT
>DAIDKG010000144.1 GCA_027450125.1 Bordetella sp.
TAAAGGCCAACGAAGGTATTGCCGGAAATCCGCTCCAGGAACCAGGCGTCATGCCCCTGCGATCGGATGGGCGCATCCGGGCTCGGTGCGCCGGGCACCGCGCAGGTATCGAATTCGTCGCCCGCTTCGTCCGGCGTGTTCAGCGGCGAGTCGCGCAGCACCGCCGGCACGGACAGGCGCCCGCTGTTGACCAGACGCCGCGCGAACGGGCAGGTGCGGGCCAGCTTGAGCGTGGCGTCGCGAAAGAGGCGCGAGACCGGGCTCTTGGGCGTGATGAAATCGGTCGAGCGCGTGGAGTTCAGGATGTTTTCGTCCGCGGCGTATTCGCGTTCGGATGCGTAGGTGTCGAGCAAGGCATCCGGCGCCGTGCCGTCCAGAACAAGCTTGAGCTTCCAGGCCAGATTGTCGGTGTCCTGGATGCCGCTGTTGGCGCCGCGCGCGCCGAAAGGCGACACGCCATGCGCCGAGTCGCCTGCGAACAGCACGCGGCCGTGGCGAAAGCTGTCCATGCGCAGGCACGAGAAGGTATAGACGCTGACCCATTCGAGCTCGAATTCCACGTCCTTGCCGAGCAGCGCCTGGATGCGCGGGATCACGCGCGCGGGATCTCTTTCCGCGACCGGATCGGCATCCCATCCCAGCTGGAAATCGATGCGCCAGACGTCGTCGGGCTGGCGGTGCAGCAGCACCGACTGATTGGGATGGAAAGGCGGATCGAACCAGAACCAGCGCTCGGCCGGGAAAGGCGCCTTCATCTTCACGTCGGCGATCAGGAAGCGGTCTTTGAAGGTGCGGCCGCGGCTCTCCTGGCCCAGCGCCCTGCGCAATGCGCTGCGCGGGCCGTCGGCGGCGACGACGTAGCGGGCATCCAGGGTGTAGCGGCCGTCCGGCGTGGCGACGGTCAGCGTGGCGCGATCCGCGTGCTGTTCGACGCCGACCACGTCGTTCTTCCAGCGTATGTCGATGTTGCCGAATTCGGCAGCCCGTTCGGCCAGATAGCCTTCGACGTAGTACTGCTGCAGATTGATGAAGGCTGGACGCCGATGGCCGGTCTCGGGCAGCAGGTCGAAGGTGTAGACCTGCTCCTCGCGCAGGAACACCTTGCCGACGCTCCAGCGCACGCCCTTGTCGACCATGCGCTGGCCGCAGCCCAGACGATCGAAGATCTCCAGCGTGCGCTTGGCGAAGCAGATGGCGCGAGAGCCCGTCGACAACGTGTCGTCGTTGTCCAGCAGCACCACCGGCACGCCCTGCTGGGCCAGATCGATGGCGGCGGCCAGGCCTATGGGGCCCGCCCCGACGACGGCCACGGGATGCACGCTCCCCGGCGTCTCGTCCACATGCCGGTAGGCGAATCGCAGCTTTTGATAATCGACGTCGACTTCGGATCCGGACATGTCTCGCTCCGATTTGTTTTTATATAATGTTTAATTGATTAAATAATAACGAATAAAATCGAATACAAGCAAGGCCCGCGCGCAGCGCGATTTCCCCCGACCGGCGCGCAGGCGGCGGCAGGCGGCGGCGCCCGGCAAGACCTCGAATGCAGTGCGTGGCGAGCCAGCTAGCTGGCGATATGGCCCAGGCGGGCCGACACGTCCGTGGCGCATTGACGCAGCGTCGTCGCCAGTTCGCCGTCGTAAGACGCGTCGATCGAGCCGCTGGGGCCGATGAGCGTGATGGCCAGCACGATGTTGCGGCTGTGATCGAATACCGGCGCGCTCAAGGCGCTGATGCCAGCGACGGGATCGTCGATGCTGCGGGCCAGGCCGTGGTGCCTGACTTCGGCCAGGCGTGCATCGATTTCCCGACGGGTGAAGCGCCGCCGCGACGCGCCTATCTGCAAGGCGCCGGCCTCCTCCAGCGCAATCAGCGATGCAACCGTCGCGGCCGGAAGATGGGCGGCGAAGACCTGCCCGGTCGCCGTCTGCAGCAGGGACATGACCGTTCCCGTGCGCATGGTCACATGGATGGCGGCGGTCGCCGGATGAATATGCACGACGGTCGGCCCCTGGCTGCCCGCGGTCGCCAGCGCGACCGTCTGGCCAAAGCGCGACAGCTTCTGGTCCACCAGGGCAATGGCCGTGCGCACCGGATCGGAACGCTGCAGGCTGATGAGCCCCATCTGCAGCGCAAACGGACCGAGCTCGTAGCGTCCTGATGCGGCATCCTGCTGGATCAGGCCCAGATTGCAGTAGCTGACCAGGTAGGGGTGGGCCTTGGCGGGCGCCATGCCCGCCTTGCGCGCCAGGTCCCCCAGGAGCATGGGACCGCCATGGTCGACCAGGGCGCGCAGCAGCGCGCCGCCGACCTCGATGGACTGGATACCTCTTCGTTCTGTGGCCATGGAAATCGCGATGCAGTCGAAGCCGCAATAATACTGCCCCGCAATCCTGCCCCTTGCTAACATGCGGGTATGAAAGCCCCCTTCCACCACCGCAATCTGCCGCACCTTCTGCTGCACGCGCGCGAGACGCTGATGCAGCATTTCCGCCCTATTCTGAAAGAAGCCGGGCTCACCGAGCAGCAATGGCGCGTGCTTCGCACCTTGAGCGACACCGGCGCCATGGAGCCCAACCAGATCGCCAAACACTGCCAGCTGCTGGGGCCGAGCCTGACCCGCATCCTGGCCGGCATGGAAGAGACCGGCCTGATCGTGCGCACGCGCTCGGACGAAGACCAACGGCGCCAGAAAATCTCGCTCACGGCCAAGAGCCGCAAGCTGATCGATCGCATGCGGCCCAAGGTCGACCAGAAATACCAGGAACTGGAAGCGATGATAGGCAAGCAGCTGCTCGATCGCCTGTATCGCGACATCGACGAGGCGGTCTCGCTCGTCAAGCGCGGCGTCTCGGGTTAGAAGGCGCGTTGTCCGCGCCCGGGCACATCGCCGGCGTAGGTCTTTTCCGTGCCGGCAGGCCCGGTGGCATGGGCAACCGCGCCCGGCCTCATAGCGTCACTGCCGTTGCCGCGATCGCCGTCGCCACCGATACCGCGAGCACCGCGGCACCTGCCAGCTTCCGGCGCTCGAGCCCGGTCCAAAGCAGCAGGCCCGTGATCGACAGCAGGACCAGGCTGCCGGCAATGGTGTCCGACAGCAGCACCCAGGCCATGCCGACCCCGTTGGCACGGTGCAGGTTCTCGATCACGCCCAGCCAGCCCGGCACCACCTGGCGCGCCGAAACCTGGCGGGTGGCCGGCGTGTAATCCGCCTGGATCAGATACCGCGGCGTGCGAAAGCGCATTTGCCATTGCTCGGGCATCAGCACCGTCTGGCCACCCCAGGAAACCGTCTGGCCGGCGCTGCGCGCGACGTGCTCGACGGGCTTGGCCAGGTTCCATTCCTGTTGCAGCCAGGCCGCCACTCGCGCGGGCTCCTGCGGCACTGTCTCGGGAACCTGGACGCGGATGCGGGTGACGACCGGCGCGGGCGTATCGATCTTCATCACCGCGCGATGATTCTGCAAAAAGCCGCTGATGCCGAACATCAGGCCCATCGCGGCTCCCCACAGGCCCAGCCAGCCATGCGCCTTGCGCAACCATTTGATGAAAACGCCCCGGCGTTGCGCGCGCGCATGCTGCGGCGCTTTATGGGACGCGCGGGCGGCAACGGCTACTGCGGTGGCGGGATTCACCTGAATCGTCCTTCTCATATTTCCACCTTTACAGCTCGAACGTCGTGCGCAGCATGATCTGCCGCGAATTGCCGAGCGCGACGAAATACGGATTGACGGAAGAGGTGTAGTACACCCGGTTCAGGAGATTGTTCACGTTCAGCTGGAAACGCGTCTTGTGGCCGCCTATCTTGGTTTCGTACGTGGCGAAGGCGTTGAACACGGTATAGGCGGGCAAGGTGAAATAAGGCGTGCCCAGCTCGCCCGAACGCACGCCCACATAGCGCGCGCCGCCGCCGACGCGCAGGTTTCCGCCCGCCACCCGGCCGGCGTCATAAGCCAGGTTGAGCGAGGCCGTGTGACGCGCCGCTTGCGCCACGGCCCAGCCGGCATATAGCGGATCCCTGGTGACCACGGCGTCGATGTAGGCGTAGCTGGCGATCGCGCTCCACCTGGGGCTTATCCTGCCGGTCATGTCGAATTCGATACCGCGCGAACGGACCGCGCCCACGGCGCGCGCCACGTTTTGACCAAGCGTGGCGTCATATTGCGATGCCAGCACATTGCGCTTGCGGATGTCGAAAAGCGCGAGAGTGCTGGACAACCCCTGGGCCATGTCCCACTTGGCGCCGACTTCCCAGGAGCGGGATTGTTCGGGCTGCATGGCCGAATCGATCACCACCCCGCCGGCCAGGGCCGCGATGCTCATCGAAGGCTTGAGCGATTCGGTGTAGCTGGCATACAGAGACAGCGCGTCGTTCCACTTGTAGACCACGCCCAGCTAGGGCAGAAGCTTGCCCCCGCTGGTATCGGTATTGGCCTTGAAAGGCCGGCCCTTGCCGGCCTGCTCGCCCCAGCGCTGGTAGCGCAGCCCGCCCACCAGGATCCACTTGTCGGACAAGTGCAGGGAATCTTGCGCCCATATCCCCATGCCCCGGTAATTGTCGGTCTGGTCGCTATCGGACGCCGACACGGTCGAGGTCTGGGGTTCGCAGTCGTAGACTGGGTTGATATAGCTGAAGGTGCAGGTGGCCGCGTTCCGGGTCAGATCGGCGCGGTAGATTTTGCGGTGTTCGAGATCCGTGCCGAACGTCAGTTCGTTGCGCATGCCGGCCACATCGAACTTGCCGGCCAAGGACGCGGTGAAATACCGGTCCAAAGAATCGGCGCCGAAGGTGCCGTTATTGCGGCGTGTCAACGTGCCGGCCGCGGTATTGACGCCGCTGATCTGCATCTGGTTGGCATCATAGGTCTCGTCGTTGTCGCTGTAGCCCACATGCCCGCTCCACATGCCGTTGAACCGGTGATCCGCGGAGAGCTGGAACAGCCTGGATTCGCCCCACATGTCGTTGTTGTATGCATCCAGGCGGCGATCGGCCGGGATGTCCAGCGGCTTGAGCGTGGCCGGATCCAGGGCCGTGCCGCGATCGAATGGATAGAGAAAGTTCCGGTGCTGGTAGGACGCGGTGATTTGCGTATCGTTGCCCAGCCAGGCCAGCGAAGGCGCGATCAGCGCCTCCCGATGCGTGCCGAAATTGCGCCAATAGGCCTCGTTGGTAAAGTCCGCGATGAGGCGGTAGGCCAGTCGCGTATTGGCGACGGCTCCGGTGGAATCCAGCGTCACGTCGCCGCCGTTCTTGCCGGCGCCGTAAGTTGACCCGCCTACGCTCAGTTCGGTGCGGGGCGTCAATTGCGGCTGCTTGGAAATGACGTTGACCGCGCCGCCCGGGTCCATGGTTCCGTAGAGTACCGATGAAGGCCCCTTGAGCACCTCCACATGATCGGCGGTGGCATTGAGCACGCGCCCCTGCACGATGGGCATGCCGTTCTGAAAGACCGACCAGTCGCGGTTGTCGCCGAAGCCGCGTTTGGTGAACGAATCCTCGGTGCCGCCCAGTGTGTTGGCCTGCGTGATGCCGCTGATGTTGCCCAGCGCGTCGTCCAGGTTCTGCGGACGCTGGTCCGACATGACCTGTGCCGGCACGGAAACGACCGCCTGGGGAATTTCCATGATGGGCGCGTCGGTGCGCGTGACGCCGGCGTCCGGCTCCGGGGTATAGCTGCCGACGGCGCTGCCCCGGACCTCGACGGCTTCGAGCATGGCCGCAGACGAGGCGGAGGACGGCAGGGTGGAATCGGCCGCCGAGGCGGCGGTCCAGGCCTGGGCCAGCAGAACGGCCAGGGCCGCCGGGACCCCACGCCTGATCCGCGATGCGCGGAAGGGAATGACCGGGAATGTCTTGTGCTGTTGCATGCGCGCCTTTTTTTGTGGATTTTTATACGTATTGAGAATCAATCTCATTAATTATATCGATCGGAAAGGAAAATGAAAGCCGGGAGAAATTCAGAAGACCTGTACCA
>DAIDKG010000145.1 GCA_027450125.1 Bordetella sp.
CGGTCGAGAAACTCGTACGACCAGCTGCGCGCAAGCGAGCGCACGGCAGCCTTTGCGGCTGCGGTCAACGAAATGCCGTGCTTGCCGGTTTGATCCACGAACGATGTGTTGAGAATGACCGAGGCGCCTTCCCGCAAGTCGGCCAGCACCGCCTGAAGCGTGAACACCACGCCCTTGACGTTGATGTCCATGATCTTGCCGTAGAGCTCCTCGTCGATTTCTTCGAGCGCGGAGGGATAAGCCCAGCCGGCGTTGGCGAACACGACATCCAGGCCGCTGAACTTCTCTTTAATCGTTGTGGCAATGGCCCGCATGTCGCTGATCGAGCGTACGTCGCCCTTGAGGACCAGCGCATTCTCGCCAAGCTCGGATTTCACATGCTCAAACACGGTTTCATCGCGGCCAGTTACCGCCACCCGGGCGCCTTGCGCAATGAAGAGCCTGGCAGTGGCAAGGCCGATGCCGCTCGTGCCGCCCGTGATCAAAGCTGACTTGTTCTTAAGTCTCATATCTACATTCCTTTCTTTGCTTCACCGTTGATCGAGTCACGATTCAAGTGCGGCCGCATTTGACTCAAACTGACTTCGCCGGCAAATTATCGAGCAGGAAAGAAATGACTTAAAGGACATATAACCCTTAAAAAAAGCCATGCATGCCAAAACGACGGACGGTGCGGATCCGGTGCTCAACCAGCGGCGTCTGTTGCTGCCTTGGTGCGCAGGCATCGTGTATATCGGCTTCATGTTGGACGCATGGATACAGGTCCCCTCGGTGGCAGGGGGGCGGCACGCCTGCCGCCGATCTGGCGACGGCGTTGCGTGAGGGCTTGGACGATTACGTCCGCTTGTCGAGGCCTCAGTCAGAGTTCCTGTCACGGCAGGTGCCGGCCCATCCGGCAGCCTATCGAACACAAAACTGATAGAAGTCTGAATGCGATGCCATCGTCCGCCATGGCGATCAGGGCAGGATGCTAAGGCTGATCTAAGTCGGCACCGATAGCATTTAACCGGTCGGCATTGTGTCGATTATCTGCAAGCTTCATGGCAACTCAAAGGAGAACTCCATGTCCATCTCAGCCCTGTCCTCCATGGCCCACAACCCCGCGATCTTTGCGCAGACCTCGGCAGCCTCGTCGCGGCCCTCCGCCCGCGGCACCGACTCGGACGGTGATTCGGACGGCAGCAAGCCCGGCACCACCGATCAGGCTCAGCGCAACGTCACGGCAACCAGCGGCTCCATCGGCACCATCGTCAATACGACGGCGTGATCGCGACCGGGCCGTGGCGTCTGTCACGGCCCGGTCCAGCGCGGCTGCAGGTTCGTTTGCCTGCCGTGATCAGGATCGAGTCCCCGCGCACCTGTGAGTGTCAACCGGCCACGGGGCCTTTTAATTCGGCAGGCGCTAGTCCAGCATCTTGCCGTCGAAGTCGCTGGCGTCGTGACGCTCGCGCACCTGCCCGGACGCTTCGCCGCGTGCGCGGTTCACCATGCGGCCGCGCTGCGCCGCCGGTCTTGCATAGATGGCCTCGGCCCAGCGCTGCACGTTCTTGTAGTCCTGCACCGACAGGAATTCGGCGGCGTCGTACTGCCAACCCTTCACCAGTCCGCCGTACCAGGGAAACACCGCGATATCGGCGATGGTGTATTGGTCGCCGGCCAGGTATTCGTTCTGGGCCAGGCGCCGGTCCAGCACGTCGAGCTGGCGCTTGACCTCCATGGCGAAGCGGTCGATGGCGTATTCGATCTTGGTGGGCGCATAGGAATAGAAGTGGCCGAATCCGCCTCCCAGGTACGGCGCGCTGCCCATCTGCCAGAACAGCCAGTTCAGCGTCTCGGTGCGGCCGGCGATGTCCTTGGGCAGGAATGCGCCGAACTTCTCCGCCAGGTACAGCAGGATCGATCCCGATTCGAACACGCGTATCGGTTCGGGTCCGCTGCGGTCCAGCAGCGCCGGGATCTTCGAGTTCGGGTTGACTGCCACGAAGCCGCTGCCGAACTGGTCGCCTTCGCCGATATTGATCAGCCAGGCGTCGTATTCGGCGCCGGCGTGCCCCAGGGCCAGCAGCTCTTCCAGCATGATGGTGACCTTCACGCCGTTGGGCGTGCCCAGCGAATAAAGCTGCAGCGGATGCCTGCCGACGGGCAGCTCCTTGTCGTGCGTGGGGCCGGCAATCGGCCGGTTGATACTGGCGAAGTGGCCGCCGTTGGGCTGGGTCCAGGTCCAGACCCGGGGCGGTACATAGTCTGAGGGATTCGTCATGCTCTTCTCTGTGGGGGAGCGACCGATTTACGCGGTCGCGGGATAGTTGGACGGAAACAGGGCGCGCTTGGTCTCTTCGTCATTGACCTTCTTGAACTCGTGATCCTTGCCGACCGCGCGCGCGCGGGCGACTGCGGGCCTGGCCTCGACCGTCTCGAAAAGACGCTTGAGATTCGGATACGGGCCCAGCGGATCTTCGGCGCCTTTGCGCACGCGCGAAGCCCGGTCGAGCCAACCCCAGGCCGAGATGTCGGCGATCGTGTAGGTGTCGCCGACGAGGTAGGTCCTGCCTTCGAGATGCGCGTCCAGCACCTGGTAATGACGCTCGGCCTCGCGCCGATAGCGGTTCACCGCGTAGTCCAGGCCTTCCGGGGCGGCGAACTGGAAGTGCACCGCCTGACCCGAGAACGGCCCGAGCCCGGAGGCCAGGAACAGCAGCCAGGAGAGCAGTTCGGGACGATCCTGCGGCGCGCCGAGGAATTTGCCGGTCTTTTCGGCGAGATAGAGCAGGATCGCCGTGGAGTCGAAGACGCGTACCTGCTTGCCGTCCGGTCCCTGCGTGTCGACGATCGCGGGCACCTTGCCGTTGGGATTGATCGCGCGAAAGGCCGCCAGGTGCTGCTCGCCCTTGCTGGTGTCGACCGGGACCACTTCGTAGGGCAGCTGCGTTTCCTCGAGAAAGAGGGCGACCTTGGCCGGGTTGGGCGTGGGATGGAAGTAGAAGCGGATCATGGGAGTCTCCGTGGGTTTCTGGAATGAACTGGCAAAGCGCAGGGCGGGGCGGGCCTGGAAACCAGGAGCACCCCGAGAACGATGGCCGCGATCGACGCGCACTCGACCGGCGAGGGTATTTCGCCGAGCACGGGAACTGCGAGCGCCGTCGCCAGGGCCGGCACGAGCGCAATGATTACCGTGGCGGCGGCCGGGCCGAGCAGCACCACGGCGCGATTGAAGCTGACGAGGGCCACGCCGCTCATCAGCAAGCCTTGGTAGATGATCTGCAGGACTATCTCGCCGGGAGAGGCCAGGTGAAAGCGGCTCAGGCCGAGCAAAAAATAGAAGGGCAGAAAAAGGCCGCAGGACCAGATGCAGATCAGCGCCGCGGCCTGGATCGAGGTCATTCCGCTGCGCCGGAACAGCAAGGTATAGACAGCCCACATCGCAGCGGCGGCAATCAGGGCGGCGATGCCGGCGGGACTGGTCGCCGCCTGCCCGGGCG
>DAIDKG010000146.1 GCA_027450125.1 Bordetella sp.
TCGTCGGGCGGCGCGAAAGGCAGCTTGTCGATGGCCACCAGTGTCAGGATTTCGCCCGGCAGGTCTATGCCTTCCCAGAAGCTCGCGCTGCCCACCAGCACGGGATGGTCCAGCCTGGCGAAACGATCGAGCAGCTCGCGCCGCGTGGCATCGCCCTGGCGCAACAGTGGCCAATCGTGGCCCGCTTGCTCGAAGGCCTCGGCCAGGCCTTGCGCCACGCGCTCGACAGCGCGCAGCGTCGTGCACAGCACCAGGGCGCCGCCCGGACTGGCCTGGAGCAGCGGCATCAAGGCGTGCACGAATCGCTCGGTGAACTGCGGCGACTGTGGTTCGGGCATGCCCTGAGGCACGAACAGCAGCGCTTGGGAGGCATAGTCGAAAGGCGATTCCCAGCGCTGCGTGCGCGCGTCTTCCAGACCGAGCTGCGCGGTGAAATGATTGAAATCTCCATGCACCGACAACGTGGCCGAGGTCAGCACCCAGGCCTGCTCCGGTTTGCGGTAGCGCGAAAAAGCCTGCGCTACCGACAGCGGCGCAGCATGCAGGCGCACATGGTGCAGACCCTGCTCGACCCAGCGCACCATGGGGCCTTGCGGCGCTTGCGGCGCCACGCCGAAAGCGCCGCAAGCGTCGATGTAAGGGTTGTGCCTGGCCGTGTCCGCATCGACGCGCGCCACGCTTGCCGCCGCATCGTCTGCCTCGTCCGGAACCTGGCTCGGGGGTGCGTTGGCATCGGTGCCCCACCCCGCCTCCAGAGGCTGCGGCGCCGTCTTGCCGTCGCGCCCCGGCATGGCCCAACGCGCCAGGCGCACGCTCAATTCCGCGCCCTGGCGGCCGGCGGACATCAGATCGGGATGTTTCTCGGCCACCCCGAGCAAGGCGCGTACCGCGGCGTCCAGGACGTCGCGCAGGCGCGCGAGCGCCGCGTCGAAAGCCTCGGGCTCCGGCAGGGCCTCGAAGGCCGCCTTGTGGCCCGGCATGCGTTCGAGCGGCGCGCAGGCCAGGCGCAATTCACGCGCGGCCGTCTCCAGCTGGCGCGATACCTCGCCCCAGCTCGCCGCCTCGCGCGCATAAGCCAGGCCGGCCGCTTCCATGGCGCGGCCGAAATCCATCAATTGATGCGTGGAAACGCTGCTACCCAGGAAACGCGTGGCGGTGTCGGGCAGTTGATGCGCCTCGTCGAATATCACCGTGTCGGCTTCGGGAAGAAGATCGGTCACGCCTTCTTCGCGCAGCACCAGATCGGCCATGAACAAGGCATGGTTGACCACCACCACGTCGGCCTCCTGTGCCTGGCGGCGCGCCTTGACCACGAAGCAGTCGCGGATGCGCGGGCAGTCCTGGCCCAGGCAGTTCTCGCGCGTGGACGTCACGCGCTGCCAGATATCGGCGTCTTCCGGCACGTCGCCCAGGTCGGCCCGGTCGCCGGTCTTGGAAATACCGGCAAAGAGCTGGATCTTGCGCAGCTGAGCGATCTCGGAACGCGATTTCAGCGCCCGGTCGTCGCCCTGCAGGCGATCCAGGTGATAGTGGCAGACGTAGTTGCCCCGGCCCTTGAGCAGGGCCACCGACACCGGCGCAGCCAGGGCGGCGCGCACGCGCGGCAGATCGCGGCCGTAGAGCTGGTCCTGCAAGGTTCGTGTGCCGGTGGAAATGAGCACCTTGCCGCCCTGCACGATGGCCGGAACAAGGTATGCCCAGGTCTTGCCGATGCCCGTGCCGGCCTCGGCCACCAGTGTGCCGCGCTCGCGGATGGCGCGGCCTATGGCCTCGGCAAGCTCGACTTGCGCCGGCCGGGAGCGGTAACCGGGCAGCGCGCGCGCCAGCGGGCCATGCTCGGAGAAATAGTCGGCGATATCGGTATCGAACATGAAGATCATGATACCCGCAGCGCCCCGAGACCCTGTCCGGGGGTATGGCAAAATCCTTCTTTCCCCGCTTTTTTCTGCATTTCCAATGTCTCTTGCTTCCCCTGCCGTATCCGCCGTCGATCCCGCCCGCATCATCGCCCAACTGGCAACCGAGCTGAACGCGCGCCCCGCCCAGGTGAGCGCCGCCGTGGCGCTGCTGGACGATGGCGCCACCGTGCCTTTCATCGCCCGCTACCGCAAGGAAGCCACCGGCGGCCTGGACGACACCGTGCTGCGCGAACTGGAAGTGCGCCTGGCCTATTTGCGCGAACTCGAATCGCGCCGCCTGGCGATCCTCGACTCCATCGGCCAGCAAGGCAAGCTCACCCCCGAACTGCAACAGGAAATCGCCGTAGCCGACACCAAACAGCGGCTGGAAGACCTCTACGCGCCTTACAAGCCCAAGCGCCGCACGCGCGCCCAGATCGCGCGCGAAGCCGGCTTGGAGCCGCTGGCCGATGCCATCCTGGCCGATGCCGCCTGCGATCCGGCCGCGCTGGCCGCGCAATACCTGAACCCCGAAGCCTCGATCAACGACGCCAAGGCGGCGCTGGACGGCGCCCGCGACATACTGGCCGAACGCTATGCCGAGAACGCCGACCTGCTGGCCGACATGCGCGAGCACCTGTGGCACACCGGCGTGCTGTATTCCAAGGTCTCCGAAGGCAAGGAAGCCGAAGGCGCGAACTTTCGCGACTGGTTCGACTTCAGCGAACCGCTGCGCACCCTGCCCTCGCACCGCGTGCTGGCACTGCTGCGCGGCCGCCAGCAGGGCGTACTGGAGCTGCGCGTAGGAATGCAGGCCGAACTCGAGACCGAAAAGCCCCATCCCTGCGTAGCGCGCATCGCCTCGTTCCTGAAGCTGGGCAAACTGTTTGCCTTGGACGCCTCGCCGCGCGCGAGCTGGCTGGGCGAGGTCTGCCGCTGGACCTGGCGCGTGAAGCTGCTCACGGCTTTCGAGAGCGAGTTCTTCGGCAAGCTGCGCGAAGAGGCCGAGGCGGAGGCCATCCGCGTCTTCGCCGCCAACCTCAAGGATCTGCTGCTGGCGGCACCCGCCGGTCCCAAGGCCGTGCTGGGCCTGGATCCGGGCATACGAACCGGCTGCAAGATCGCCGTCATCGACGCCACCGGCAAGGTGGTCGACACCACCACCGTCTATCCCTTCGAGCCGCGCCGCGACGTGGAAGGTACCATCAACACCCTGGCCGCGCTGTGCGCCCGCCACAAGGTGGACCTGGTCGCCATCGGCAACGGCACCGCCTCGCGCGAAAGCGAAAAGCTGGTGGGCGAGATGATGGCGCGATTCAAAGACCTCAAGCTCACGCGCGTGGTCGTGTCCGAAGCCGGCGCTTCGGTGTATTCGGCCTCGGAAACCGCCGCCGCCGAATTCCCCGACCTGGACGTGACCCTGCGCGGCGCCGTGTCCATTGCCAGGCGCCTGCAGGACCCACTGGCCGAGTTGGTGAAGATCGATCCCAAGGCCATCGGCGTGGGGCAGTATCAGCACGATCTGAACCAGCGCGAGCTGGCCCGCTCTCTCGATGCCGTGGTCGAAGACTGCGTGAACGCCGTCGGCGTGGATGTGAACACCGCTTCGGCCGCGCTGCTGGCGCGCGTTTCGGGCCTGAACACGCTGCTGGCCAAGAACATCGTGGCCTGGCGCGACGAGCGCGGCGCCTTCGCCACGCGCGCGGCGCTGCGCGAGGTGCCGCGTTTCGGCGACAAGGCCTTCGAACAGGCCGCAGGCTTCTTGCGCATACCCAACGGCGACAATCCGCTCGATGCCTCGGCCGTGCACCCCGAAGCCTATCCTGTGGTCGAGCGCATCCTGGCGCGGGTGCAGAAGGACATGAAGCAGATCATCGGCCAGCGCGAAGCGCTCAAGGGCATTTCACCGTCCGATTTCACCGACGATCGCTTCGGTCTGCCCACCGTGCGCGACATCTTCGGCGAACTGGAGAAACCCGGCCGCGATCCGCGCCCGGAATTCAAGACCGCGCAATTTAAGGAAGGCGTCGAAACGCTCAAGGACCTCGTACCCGGCATGGTGCTCGAGGGCGTAGTGACCAACGTGGCCAACTTCGGCGCCTTCGTCGACGTGGGCGTGCACC
>DAIDKG010000147.1 GCA_027450125.1 Bordetella sp.
TGGCGGCCGCTGGCCAGCCAGCCGAGCAAGGGCAGCGCGACGATCAGCCCCAGCGCCCAGCGGCCCAGCGCGAAGGGCTGCCCCGTGGCCTGCTGGCGCCGCCTGCCCCAGTAGTGCAGCGCCACGATGCCGGCAAGCGCCAGGACCAGGCCCAGCAGCATCCATTGGGCCGACTCGCCATGCAGCGCCGGGATCTTCAGGCCGCGGTTCGAGAGAAACACCCCGGGCAGCGGCCGATGAGCCTGGCGCGGGCCCGGCATGCTCTCGGTGATGACCGAATACCAGAAGAACAGCTGCAACAGCAGCGGCACATTGCGCACGGCCTCCACGTACAGCATGGCCAGCTTGGCGATGAGCCAGTTCCTGGACAGCCGGCCGATGCCCACGAGCGTGCCCAGCAGCGTGGAAAAGACCACGCCCAGCGCAGAGACCAGCAGGGTGTTGAGGATGCCGATCCAGATGGCCCGGCCGTAGGTGCTGGCCGGCGTGTAGGCCACCAGCGTCTGGCCGATGTCGAAGCCGGCCTCGCGGTGCAGGAAGGCGAAGCCGGTGGTGATGTGGCGGGAACTGAGGTTGTGCAGCAGGTTGGAGATCAGGAACCAGACCGCCAGGGCGACGATCCCGACCGCCAGGACCTGGTAGATCACGGAGCGGACGCCGGGATCGTTCCAGCCGAGCCGCCGCGCGGGCGGCGTGCGAGGGAGAGGTGAACTCATGTCGAACCGATGCGCGGCGCGCGGCGCAATGCGCTTGCGCCGCGCACCCGGACTGCCTAGCGGATCGGCCAGCCGTACTGGATGCCGCCGTCCTTGTACTGCGCGTTCAGGCCGCGCGCGAGCTTGAGCGCGCTGTCCTTGCCCACGTCGCGGTCGAAGACTTCGCCGTAGTTGCCCACCTGCTTGATGATGTCGTAGGCCCACTTGTCGTCCACGCCCAGGCCCTTGCCGATGCCGGGAGTCACGCCCAGGATGCGCTGCACATTGGGGTTGCTGCTCTTGAGCTCGTCGTCCACGTTCTTGGAGGTGATGCCGTATTCCTCGGCCTCGAGCATGGCGTTCAGGGTCCAGCGCACGACGTTGAACCACTGGTCGTCACCCTGGCGCACCATGGGCCCGAGCGGCTCCTTGGAGAAGTTTTCCGGCAGGATGACGTACTGGTCGGGATTGGCCAGCGTGGTGCGCAGGGCGGCCAGGGCCGACTTGTCGGTGGTGTAGGCGTCGCAGCGGCCCGCCACGAAGGCGCCCAGCGCCTCGTCGAGCTTGCCGATCACGACCGTCTTGAAGTCGATCTTGTGGGCGCGGAACCAGTCGGCCAGGTTGAGCTGGGTCGTGGTGCCCGGCTGCAGGCAGATGGTGGCGCCGGCCAGGTCCTTGGCGCTTTTCACGCCCGAGCTCTTCTTGACCATGATGCCCTGGCTGTCGTAGAAGTCGACGCCGGTGCCGATCAGGCCCAGGGTGGTGTCGCGGGTGATGGTCTGGGTGGTGTCGCGGCTGAGCAGATCGACCTCGCCCGACTGCAGCGCGGTAAAGCGCTGCTGGACCGACAGCGGAGTGAACTTGACCTTGCTGGCGTCACCGAACATGGTGGCCGCGACGGCGTGGCAGAAGTCCACGTCCAGGCCCGTCCACTTGCCCTTGCTGTCGGCGATGGAAAAGCCGGCCACGCCGGTGGACACGCCGCACTGCACATAGCCGCGCTTTTTCACGGCATCGAAGGTGGTGCCCGCATGCGCCACCGAAGCGGCAGCCAGCAGCGCCGCCCCGCCTGCCATCAGTTTCAAAGCTTTCATCGTGTGCTCTCCGTTAGTAGCCTGGGGCGCCTCACCGCCTGCGCCCCGGCGTTGCCAATCACTGTACACGTCTGGCATCGTACGTGGCCTGCCATGCAGGGACAAGTGGGCGGCCGGCCGAGGCCGCGGCGCGGGAGCCTTTTTCCTTTATTCGTTACTATTGCGCTTCACCTCGCGCATTGCCATGATCGAATTCCAGCACGTCTTCAAATCGTATGGCCGCGGCCGCAACATCCTGGCCGACGTCAATTTCCGGATCACGGCCGGGGAGTTCGTCTTTGTCTCGGGCCCGTCGGGCGCGGGCAAGTCCACCCTGCTCAAGCTGGTGGGCGGACTGGAAGCCGCCAGCCGGGGCAGCATCCAGGTCAACGGCCAGCGGCTGGACCAGTTGCCCGCGCGGGCGCGCCCCTACCTGCGCCGCGCCGTCGGGGTGATCCTGCAGGACACGCACCTGCTCTACGACCGCAGCGCGCTGGCCAATGTCATGCTGCCGCTGCTGGTCACCGGGCTGCCGACCGGCACCGCCAGCGCGCGCGCGCGGGCCGCGCTCGACAAAGTGGGCCTGGCCGGCAAGGAAGACCTCAGCCCCGTAGAGCTTTCCGGCGGCGAGCAGCAGCGCCTGGCCATCGCCCGGGCCATCGTCAACCGCCCCGCCATCCTCATCGCCGACGAACCCACGGCCAATCTGGACCACGGCAACGCCCAGCGCATCATGAACGTGTTCCGCGACTTCAACCGGGTAGGCGTGACCACCCTGATCTCCTCGCACGACACCGAACTGATGGCCGGGTACGCGAACCGCGTGTTGCTGCTGCCCGAGCCGGGCAAGTTCCAGGACTCGCATCCCATCGCGACGGGAGCCCCGAATTGACGCCCGCCGCGCCCACTGAATTCGCTGCGCCCCGAGAGAACCCGGGCCTGCCCAGGGCGGCCCCGCGGAGAAAGGCATGAAATCCCTGCTGCAACAACACCGTTACGCGCTCACGGTCACCCTGCGCCGGTTCGCGGCCCAGCCTTTTTCCTCGCTGGCCAACCTGCTGGTCATGGCGCTGATCCTGGCCCTGCCGCTGCTGGGCGCCGCCGTGCTGGTATCGGCCGAGCCGGTGGTGCGCGACATGTCGGTCACGCCCGAACTGACCGTCTTCATGCAGCCGACGGCCTCCCCGGACGCCACCCAGGCCGTGGCCGGCCGCATCACCCGCGAAACCGCCGACCAGGTCAAGAGCGTGCGCGTGATACCGCGCGCGCAGGCCCTGGAGTCCCTGCGCAACAATCCGGCCTGGCGCGAGGCCCTGGCCGCCCTGCCGGACAATCCCCTGCCCGACGCCGTAGTGGTCACCCTGAAAAGCGGCGACGACCTGGCCGCGCGCGCGGCCGCCATGGCCGGGGCCTGGGGCAAATGGCCCCAGGTCGACCACGTGCAGCTGGACAGCGCCTGGGTGCAGCGCCTGGAGGCCATCCTGCGGTTCGGCCGCATCGGCCTGTGGTTCCTGGCCATCTGTGTGGCCGTAGTGGTGCTGGCCACGGTCTTCAACACCGTGCGCCTGCAGGCCATGACCCAGCGCGAGGAAATCGCGGTGGCGCGACTGGTCGGCGCCACCGAGTCCTTCGTGCGCCGCCCTTTCCTCTACCTGGGCGCGCTCACGGGCACGGGCGCGGCGCTGCTGGCCATCGTCGCGGCCGGCCTGGCGCTGCAGCCGCTCAATGGCGCCGTGCTGGGGCTGGCCCGCAGCTACGGCGCCGAATTTGCCTTGCACTTGCCCAGCCTGCCGGTACTGGCGATCGAAGTCCTGGCAGCCGGCGTCCTGGGCGCCCTCTCGGCGCGCTGGTCAGTCACCCGTAGTACGCGCTTTTAACGGCCGTAATCCGGGGATTGAACCAGGGGCCTGAACGGGTACAGTGACCCGTGCTTTGTTGCAACATGCAACAAAGCACGTCCCACCAATCACCAATCGACGAGTGGGCAGCGTCACCGGACTATCCGACATGCCATCCGCCTCCAAAGCCCGGGCCACCCGCCACTACTACGACAGCGCCTTCAGCAGCCCTGCCGTCAAGATCCTGCCGAATGAATACTATGTGACATCCGGCGAGGACCTGATGCTCACCACGGTGCTGGGCTCGTGCGTGTCGGCGTGCATCCACGATCCGGTCACCAAGGTGGGCGGCATGAATCACTTCATGCTGCCCGACGGCGACAGTACGTCGCCGGCGTCGGCCACCATGCGCTACGGCTCGTTCGCGATGGAAGTGCTGATCAACGAGTTGCTCAAGGCAGGCGCGGATCGCACCCGCCTCGAGGCCAAAGTGTTCGGCGGCGGCGCCGTGCTCGCGGCCATGCAGCAGATGAACATCGGCGAACGCAACGGCGTCTTCGTGCTCAACTACCTGAAGACAGAAGGCATCCCGGTGCGCGCCCAGGACCTGGGCGACGTGCACGCCCGCCGCATCAACTACTTTCCGCGCAGCGGCAAGGTCATGGTGCGGCG
>DAIDKG010000148.1 GCA_027450125.1 Bordetella sp.
TCGGCCAGCAACTGGTCCAGTTGCTGCGCTTTCGCAGCGCTCACGGGAACGACGGCGCCGTAGGCGTGCTGCGCCATGATCCTGCCCACGAAGGGAAAGAGCTCGTCCCGGTTCTTGACCGCGTCGATCTTGCTGACCACCAGGATGGTGCGCTCGCTCGCCGGCAGCAGGGGCAGCAGTTGCTCGTCGCCGTCGGTCCACTTGCCGGCCTCAACCACGTGCACCACCACGTCCACATCGGCCAGGGCCTGGGTGACTACACGGTTCATCATGCGGTTCATGGCGCCGCCGTGGCGCTTCTGGAAGCCAGGGGTGTCGACGAAGACGAACTGTTCGTGCTCGCGCGTGAGCACCCCGTGTATGCGGTGCCGCGTGGTCTGCGCCTTGCGCGAGACGATGGAGATCTTGCTGCCGATGAGCGCATTCATCAGCGTGGACTTGCCCACGTTGGGACGGCCCACCACGGCGACGAAGCCCGCGCGGAACGGGCCGGCGGGCGCGGGCGTATTGGAGTCTTGATTCATTTAACCTCTTGCGCCACCGCCACGGGCAGCGACAGCTGGGTGGTCTTGCGGGCCTTGGCGGTCTTGCGCGGCGCGCGCGGCGACGGACTGGCGGCCTGGGCGGCCTCGAGCGCCAGCGTGGCGGCCGACTGCTCGGCCGCGCGCCGGCTGGAGCCGGCAGCCAGCACCTTGATCTCGAAGGCCGGAACCGCGCACTCGACCTCGAACTGCTGGCTGTGGGCGGCGCCGTGCGTGGCCACCACGGTGTACAGGGGCAACGGCAGCTTGCGTCCCTGCAGGAATTCCTGCAGGAGCGTCTTGGCGTCCTTGCCCAGGGTCTTGGGATCGACGTTGGCCATCACCGGCTGGTAGAGCTTGAGCACAACCCTGCGCGCGGCATCGAACCCGGCGTCCAGGAATACCGCGCCGAAGATGGCCTCGACCGCGTCGGCCAGGATGGAGGGACGGCGAAAGCCGCCGCTCTTGAGTTCGCCCTCGCCCAGGCGCAGATGCTGCGACAGCTCCAGGCGCTGCGCCACGTCGACCAGCGAAGCCTGTTTGACCAGGTTGGCGCGCAGGCGGGAAAGATCGCCTTCGTCCAGTTTGCCGTATTTTTCGAACAGCATGGCGGCGATCACGAAATTGAGCACCGAATCGCCCAGGAACTCCAGCCGCTCGTTGTGGCGCGCGCCGTGGCTGCGGTGCGTCAGCGCCTGCTCGAGCAGGGCCTGGTCGCCGAAGCGATGATCCAGGCGGGTTTCCAGGGTGGAGAGTGCCATGATGATTTCTCGCGGCGCTATCCGAGCGAACCGCCGGACCGCCCCGAGGCGGGCATTGCCCCTGACGGGGCATGCGCATCGAGCCGTATGGACGAAAACCCGCATCTCCCTGCGGGAGACGCGCATACGAAGTGTGGGCGGGAGCTGGTCATTTCAATGAAAGCGGCCGATGCGGCTGGGATGGCTGAAGTTCATCCAGATAAAGAAGGCCTTGCCCACGATATTACCGTCAGGAACGAAGCCCCAGTAGCGGCTGTCCTCACTGTTGTCGCGGTTATCGCCCATGGCGAAGTAATTGCCCGGAGGCACCGTGCAGCGCTCGTCGGTGCCGGAGTATTGGCAGTCGTTCAGGTGCGGGTAATTCCAGATTGGGCCAAGTTGCGCCGAACGCTGGTCATTTAGCAGGATTTCGTGTTTTACGTCACCCAATTGCTCGGTGTATTTTGAGACGTATCCCTGATCGGGATCGAAATAATCGCCATCGCGGACATGCGTCACCAATTTTCCGTTGACGTAGAGGTTCTTGTCCAGGTAGGCGATCTTGTCGCCCGGCAGGCCGATGACCCGCTTGATGTAGTCCTGGCTCGGGTCGGCCGGGTAGCGGAACACGATGACGTCGCCGCGATGTATTCCCCCGGTGGTGATGATCTTGCGGTCCACGATGGGCAGGCGGATGCCGTCGCTGAACTTGCTGACCAGGATCAGGTCACCGTCCTGCAGGGTGGGCAGCATCGAGCCCGACGGAATGCGAAAGGGCTCGACCACGAAGGATCGCAGCGCAAAGACGAACAGGATCACCGGAAAGAAGCTGATGGAGTACCCGACCCACCAGGGCATCTTGCCGGCCTTCTCGCCCGCCTCCTGGCGCTCGCGCGCCCGGTCGGCGTCCGAGAGCTGCTTGTTGTAGGCGGCGGCCGCGTCGTAGG
>DAIDKG010000149.1 GCA_027450125.1 Bordetella sp.
CCTTGGTTCGAATTATTGTCGGCCGACATTTTTTCAGACACGGGCGGCGGCATCAATGACTTTGGCGTGGCCTGCTGCGTCGAAACGGCATTCAGGCGCCATACAGGCTGGATCCGCGGTTCGTCCCTGGCGGCCGGCCCGGACGCAGTCTTGCGCAAACAATTGTCCGCCTTCCTTTCCGAACGGGACCAGGGCCGCGGGCCGCACACACCCGAATTATTGCGATGCAACATTACGCGATGAATGCATGGCGGGAAATCCGGCCCAATAGAAATTAAGTTGTATTGCTAACTATTTTGCGCTAGGATGCATTCATGTTCGAACACTGCCTCTACTTCAACACCACGTCTCTGGCTCGCCAACTGGAACGTGAATGGACCCGCGCCTTCAAGCCGTTCGGGTTGACGCCCCCGCAGGCCTTCATGCTGCGGGCCATACTCGACAGCGACTCGATCACCAGCACGGATCTGGCGGCGCAGCTGAACATCAGCAAGGCAACCTGCTCGCGCACACTGGACGGCCTCATCGAACTGGGCTGCGCCAAGCGGGTCCAGGCCGGCACGGACGGACGCAGCCACGAAATCCATCCCACCGCAAAGTCCAGGGCCATCCACGGCAATCTCGACCAGGCCAGCGCAGAGGTGACCCGCAAGATCAAGCGCATCATCGGCAGCGACACGTTCGAGGCTGCCGTCGGGAGCCTGAGGCGCATCAGTTCGTCCCTCAGGTAGTTTTTTTATTTATTTAGTTGTATTACTAACCAAATGGAGGTGTGACATGCCGATCCTGACCGTGAAAGTAAGCGGCAAGAAATCCCGGGACCTGACGGCCCGGATCGCGGACCTGCTGATGGACCTGACCGGCAGGATCCTCAAGAAAAAGCGCGAGGTGACCGCCATCGCGATCGAATACGTGGACCACGACTCCTGGTTCGTCGGCGGCAGGCTGTTGAGCGAGATCGGCAAGAACAGCTTTTATTTCGACATCAAGATCACCGACGAGACCAACACCAAGGACGAGAAGGCCCGGTACATCGAGGAAGCGTTCGCAGGTTTCGAGCGCATCCTGGGCAATCTGCACGAGGAAAGCTACATCTACGTCCAGGACGTCCGCGCGGCCTCATACGGATACGGCGGCAGGACCCAGGAGTACCGTTACCACCATAGCTGACGGCCGTGATCCTGCGCAAAAAAGCCGGCGGCAGGCAAAAGGGCCGGTCCTTGCAGGCCGGCCCTTTTGCTGGGCGATCCGTACACGGCACCCGGCCGGGCGCCGCGCGGCACAGGCGTTCCGGTCAGTACGGCGCGTAGACCACGCGAGGGCGCACCACGACCGGCGCCGGGTAGTAATAGCCGGGCGCCGCATACACGGGCTGGGCGTAGTAGGCCGGGGGCGGCGCAGGCGGCGCGTAGTACACCGGCGCCGGCGCGACATACACCGGCGCGGCGGTGGCGGCGCCGACCGCCAGGCCGACTATCGCCCCCACGGCGGCGCCCAGGGCCAACGGCCCGGGACCATGGAAGCGCTCCCAGGCGTTGGCGCTCATGCTGGCCGTGGCCAGGCCCACGGCGACCGTGGCGACGGCGGCAGCTTTCAGGATCGGTTTCATAGAGCACTCCAGTGCCGAGGCAGGGTCAACGTGGCTCGGCGGCACATCCGGCGGGTGCCGGTGCATGTGAGGATTGGATGCCCAGTGTAGGTCGGAGTTCCTGGAAATGCGCTCAGTGGGGGACGATCAAAATTTCAACGCGTGTCAGCACCGTGTCACTAGTAGGGCAGCCTGCCCCGCTACAATCGGCCGCCTTCTGGCCCCGTCCCTTCGAAAAACAAAGCAAACCGCCCATAGGATCGTCGTGGTCTTCAGCAATATCGTATTTTTGGGGCTCTTTCTCCCCATCACCTTCTTCGCCTATTACCTGGCCCCCCGGCAACTACGCAATGCCATCCTGGCACTGGCCAGCATCATCTTCTATGCCTGGGGCGAGCCGCGCTTCGTGATCTTGATGCTGGTCTCGGTCGCGTTCAATTTTTACAGTGCCCGCCTGATAGACAGCAGCAAATCGAGAAACACGGTCATTGCCGCCGCGGTGGCCGTCAATCTGCTGATACTGGCTTTTTTCAAGTATGGAAATTTCATCGCGGACAATCTTGATCTCTTGCTAGAGCCGGCTGGAATCTCGCCGATCGCACTGCGGCCCGTTCCGCTGCCAATCGGTATTTCGTTCTATACCTTCCATGCCATTTCCTACCTGATCGACATATACCGCCGCAACGCAAAACCCAATAAAAGCATCATCGAGTACAGCCTTTACATCATGCTGTTCCCGCAGCTCATCGCGGGGCCGATCATTCGATACAAGGACATTCATACGCAATTGTCCAGGCGAGCGGCATCGACCGAAGACATTACTGCGGGCTGCGTGCGATTCACAATCGGACTGGCCAAGAAGGTACTGATTGCCAACCAGCTTGGCATGGCCGCCGACGCCGGCTTCGACGCTCCGGCCAATCACCTCGGGGCGCTGGTCGCATGGAGCTGTCTGGTCTGCTACACCTTGCAGATCTACTTCGACTTTTCCGGGTATTCCGACATGGCCATCGGGCTGGGCCGGATGTTCGGCTTTCAATTTCCGGAAAACTTCAATTACCCGTACAGCGCTCGATCGATGCAGGACTTCTGGCGCCGCTGGCATATGTCGCTGTCGACGTGGTTCCGCGATTATGCGTACATCCCCCTGGGCGGAAATCGCAAAGGCGAGGGCCGCACGCTGCTCAATCTCTGGATCGTGTTTCTCCTGACCGGATTCTGGCACGGCGCAAGCTGGAATTTTGTCGTCTGGGGCGCAATACATGGGTTCTTTCTCATGCTCGAACGTTTCGGCAGGCGCATGAACGTGCGGATACCGCGCGCCGTCGGAACGCTCTACGCCATTCTTGTCGTGATGCTCGCCTGGGTGTTCTTTCGCTGCGATTCATTCGGGCAGGCGCAGCAATACCTGCTCGCGCTGGCAGGGCATTGGCCCCGGGAGCAGTGGGCGGTCACGTTTCGATCGATCTACTCGACGCAGACTTTGGTATTGGTCGTCGGTGCCATGATTCTGGCGTTGGGCGCCTATCCCAAGATTGAAAAGGCATTGCAGCCCGCATGGCGCCGCCTGGCCGACCTCGCACTGGACGGATGGGCACGCGCGGCGCTCATCGCCCCGGCCTTGGTACTGAGCTGCATGTCGATTGCCATGGGTCAATACAACCCATTCATCTATTTCCGCTTCTGAGCCGAAAAATGCAAGAATCCACAAACGCCATCGGCGGCACGAAAGGCGGTTCGCTTCTGCGGGCACTCAACCGGATGGCGGCGGTTACGGTCTTCTTCGGACTGCTCCTGCTGCCAATTGCATGGTTCGGCCGCCCGAGCTTTGCACCCCGCACTCAGGAAAACCGCCGGCTGCAGGCCTTCCCTCATTGGTCCATTCACTGGGCCCAGGATTTCGAGCGCTGGTTCAGCGACCGATACGGTATGCGCGACGCGCTGGTCTACTACGGGTCACGATTGCAGATGGCCCGCACCGGACTGCCGATGAACCAGCAAGTGGTCGTCGGCCGCGACAATTGGCTTTTCTACGACGAGAACTACACGCCCGGGCATCTGCACTTTGCTTCGCTGTACGGCAAGGATCCATTCCTGCCGTCGGATCTGAAGGCCATTGCGGGCAATCTTTCGAGCGTGCGCCGGCACCTTGCCGCATGCCACATACCCTTCTATCTGGTGATTGCGCCGGACAAGCAGACGGTTTATCCGGAAAAACTCCTGATGCCGCCGCCATCCTATGCGATAACGCAGGCCGACCAGCTGGATGCCTACCTACACACGGCGGATCCGCGACTGCGGATCATCGATCTGCGCAAGGCCGAGATAGCGGCCAAAGCGGTCCAGCACCAGGATCTGTACTACCGGACCGACACCCATTGGAACGAGCTGGGTGCGTTTTATGGCTATAAAGCTATCGCAAAGCGCCTAGAGCACGACGGCGTGCTCGCCGATGCGGTCGGAACCCGGCTCGACGGCTACAAAATGCGGATCACGCCATCGGCGGGAGGGGACATCGCTGTCAATCTGCTCGATCTTCCGGGCTATTTCCCAGACCATACCGTCGAGCTGGACAGCCTGCAGCCGCTACACGCGCACGACATTTCGGTGCCTGGATGGCCCGCCGATGTCCACAATACGTTCAGAGTGACGGAAAGTCCCAACGCAAGCGGCACGCTTCTGCTGTATCGCGATTCTTTCTTCGATGCACTCACGCCATTCGTAGCCGAGGACTTCCACCGCATCTATTCGTTCCTCGGCCGCGGAATCGACGGAGATCGAGTGCGCCAGGCTCATCCGGATGCAGTCATGCTGGAGATCGTCGAACGGGGCCTGCGGCATTTGGTCGACAAGCCGGTCAATCTGGCGTCGGCATGCATGTAGCCCCATAAAGCCGGACTGGCCGGCGTTGCCGGGTTGACCTGCGTGATCTCGCAGCGAACTGGTGTTCCGTTTCAGAGATACGCAGACAGAACTAGGGCAACAGCTTCACCATGGGCGCGCGGGCCTCGCCTTCGAGCGCCGAGCACAATTGATCCAGCAGGCGCAGCAGCTGCGCCTGCTCCTCGGGCGGCAGGGGCTGCAGCAATGCATCGTGGGCACGCGCCGCCCCCGCCGCGGCTTGCCCCAGCAGGATCTTGCCCTGCCGCGTCAGGCGCATGACCATCCGGCGCCGGCCTTCGCTGCTGGCCTCGCGGGTCAGCAGGCCGCGCGCCTGCAGGCCGCGCACGATATGCGAGGTCGTCACCTTGTCGTACCCCAGCGCCTTGGCCAGCGTGATCTGGTCTATGTCCGGTGCGTACGACAGCACATTGAGCACGCCGTACTGCGGTGGGGTCAGTCCATATTCCGCGCAGTGCCGCTCGAACAGGCCGACCGACAGCTGATGGGCGCGGCGCAGGAGAAACCCCGGCCGGGCATAGATGGATGGGAGCGCCAAGGGCGCGGCGGTTCGGGCGGCGGTCATCGGGAGATTTTCATGCTGGGCTTGATATCAGGGTACGACCTTAGCATATACTGTGTTAGCAAACTAACACAAAAGCATATTCGTCCAGCCCAGGAGACACCATGGACATCATCGTGATCGGGGCCGGCATCGGCGGCCTGGCGGCCGCGGCCAGCCTGTCGCGCCGCGGGCATCGCGTGCGCGTCTTCGAGCAGGCCCCCGCGCTGGGCGAGATCGGCGCCGCCGTGCAGATGAGCGCCAATGCCACCAAGGTCCTGTTCGACCTGGGCCTGCGCCCCACGCTGGACACCGCGGGCGTCAAGCCGCTGTCGTTCGAGTTCCGCCGCTACAACGACGGCGAGCTGCTGCATGAGATCAAGCTGGGGGACGCGCATGCAGAAAAGCACGGCGCGCCCTACTACCAGATCCATCGCGTCGACCTGCACGCCGCGCTGCTCGATGCGCTGAACGCGCTGGACCCCCACGCCGTCCGCCTGGGCATGCGTGCGCAGCATATCCGCGAAACCGGCGACCGCGTCGAAGTCGCTTTCGCCGACGGTTCGACGGCGCACGCCGAACTGCTGATCGGCGCGGACGGCATCAAATCGGTCGTACGCCAGCACGTCGTGGACGCCGAGCCGCCGATCTACACCGGCCATGTGGCCTGGCGCCTGAGCATCCCGGTCGAGCGCATTGCCCAGGCGCTGCGCCCGCCCCTGGCCTCCACCATCTGGTGCGGTCCGCGCAACCACGCGGTGATGTACTACATGCGAGGCGGCGCGCTGCTCAATTTCGTGGGCTGCGTGGAGCGCCCCTGGGAAGAGGAATCCTGGACTGCGCGCCAGCCCTGGCGCGAACTCGACCAGGACTATGCCGGCTGGCACCCCATGGTGCGGGCCGCCATCGAGAGCGCCGACCGCGACCAGTGCTTTCGCTGGGCGTTGAACAACCGCAAGCCGGCCATGACCTGGAGCACCCCGCGCGTGGCCTTGCTGGGAGACGCCGCGCATCCCACCCTGCCCTACATGGCGCAAGGCGCGGCCATGGCCATCGAAGATGCCGCCGTGCTCGCCCGCGCCCTGGACCTGGACTGCCCGCTACCGCAGGCGCTGCAGCGCTATACCCGGCACCGCGCGCCTCGCGCTGCGCGCGTCGTGGAAGAGTCCAACGAAATGGCCGATCTTTATCACATCGACAATGCCGACGAGATGCGCCGGGCCTTTAAAGATCGCAACATCGCCGCGTCGCGCAACAACTGGCTGTACCCCTATGACCCATTGAGCGTCGAGATCTGAAGTCCGAGCTGCATCCCATACCTATATGAACGGAGAGAGACCATGCAGATAGCCAAGCTTCTGAAGTACAGCGCCGCGATCCTGGCGCTGGCCGGTGCCGCCAGCGCCAGGGCCGGCGCCTGGCCCGACCA
>DAIDKG010000150.1 GCA_027450125.1 Bordetella sp.
GTTTCGTTGTTAAAGAACACGTACCGCTCAGATCAGCCGCCAACGCAGCCTCTCCTACCCCACCGCAACCTCATCACCCTTCGCTTCGCTTTTCGCGCCGCGCCGTTTGTGTGTCAGCAGCAGAGAAACGAGATTATGAACACCTTTTTTAGGGATGTCAAATCTGTCCCTCCGTTCAGGCCAAACCTACCGGCAATTCGTTTGTCTGCTTGATCTGCTGCAAGGCAAAGAAGGATCGCATGTCGATGACGGCTGGGTGGCGCATGAGCGTGTCCATGGCAAACCGGGAGAAGTGGGCCAGGTCGGCCACCTGGATGCGCAGCAGGTAGTCCATGTCGCCGGTCATGGCATAGCACTCCACGACTTCCGGCCAGGTCTGCACCGCCTGGGCGAAATCACCCATGGGCGCATGGCTGCCATCGATGTGCTTGTTCAGGCGGATCGTGATGTAGGCCAGCAGGCCAAGACCGACCCGATCGGGATCGACCAGGGCGACATATCCCTTGATATAGCCCTGCTCCTCCAGGCGGCGGACCCGGCGCAGACAGGGACTGGGGGAAAGAGATACCCGGTCGGCCAGCTCCTGATTGCTCAGGCGCCCGTCGCGCTGCAATTCGGCCAGAATTTTGCGATCCACCCTGTCGAGCTGCTCTATTGGCATTTTCTGCTTCCAAATCAAATTAAATGGGTAAATTATGCCCAATAAGATCCCTTATTAGAGCATCTTTGCAATCGGATGCCGGACCCTCCCTTCTAGAATATTGCACCTGGGCCGGCGCCTCCTGTTTCACGGCCGGCAACGCTACGTCACAGATAAGGAGCCTCATCATGGAGACGCAATTTCAACCCTGGGACAATCCCATGGGGACCGCCGGTTTCGAATTCATCGAATACGCGGCGCCGGACCCGGTCGCGCTGCGCCAGGTTTTCGACCTGCTCGGCTTCAAGGCCATCGCCAGGCACCGCCACAAGGACGTGACGCTGCACCGCCAGGGCGGCATCAACTTCCTGATCAACGCCGATCCCGATTCGTTTGCCCAGCGCTTCGCGCGACTGCACGGCCCGTCCATCTGCGCCATTGCGTTTCGCGTGCAGGACGCCGCTAAAGCCTACAAGCGCGCGCTCGAACTGGGCGCCTGGGGCTACGACTCGCACAGCGGCCCGATGGAACTGAACATTCCCGCCATCAAGGGCATCGGCGACTCGCTGATCTATCTGGTGGATCGCTGGCGCGGCAAGCAGGGCGCTGGCGGCATCGGCGACATCGGCATCTATGACGTGGACTTCGAACCACTGGACCCGATCAATGCCGAAGCCGACCTCAACTACGCCGGCGCCGGCCTGACCACGATCGATCACTTGACGCACAACGTGCACAAGGGACGCATGGATGAATGGGCCGATTTTTACTCGCGCCTGTTCAATTTCCGCGAGATCCGGTACTTCGACATCGAAGGCAAGGTGACGGGCGTGAAGTCCAAAGCCATGACCTCGCCGTGCGGCAACATCCGAATTCCGATCAACGAGGAAGGCACCGAGGAAAAAGGCCAGATCCAGGAATACCTGGATCTCTATCACGGCGAAGGCATCCAGCATATCGCGCTGGGCACCGACGACATCTACGCGACGGTGGAGAGGCTGCGCAAGAACGGCGTGGTCTTCCTGGACACGCCGGACACCTATTACGAGCTGCTGGAAAAGCGCCTGCCCGGCCATGGCGAAGATACCGCCCGCCTGTCGAAGAACCGCATCCTGCTGGACGGTGCGCCCGGCGGCGGCCTGCTGCTGCAGATTTTCACCGAAAACCAGATCGGCCCGATCTTCTTCGAGATCATCCAGCGCAAGGGCAACGACGGATTCGGCGAAGGCAACTTCAAGGCACTCTTCGAATCGATCGAACTCGACCAGATGCGACGCGGTGTCGTGCGCAGCGTCGACTGACGGTCCGCGGGGCGGATGTCCGCCCCGCAATGAAAAAGGCCAACCTTTCGCAGGTTGGCCTTGGGCGCTTTCGCGGCGCGAACTCAAGCGTCCGGCTTCAGGCGATCGGCAAATTTCTTGCGGAACTTGGCGACCTTGGGCGCGATGACCAAAGCGCAATATCCCTGGTCCGGGTGCATCTCGAAATAATGCCGGTGGTAGTCCTCGGCCGGCCAGAACGTGGCCGCGGGAAGCAGCTTGGTGACGATGGGCGCATCGTAGATATGCAGGCCGTCGACCTCGGTCAGGACGGCTTGCGCCTGTTCGCGCTGCGATTCGTCCTGCCAGAAGATGGTCGACTCGTACTGCGGGCCCACGTCCTCGCCTTGACGTCCCGGCGTGGTGGGGTCGTGCGTGGCGAAGAACACCCGCAGCAGATCGGCGTACGACAGCTGCCTGGGGTCGAACTGGACGCGGGCCACCTCGACGTGCCCGGTGGCCTTGGTGCAGACTTGTTCATAGGACGGGTTGTCGACATGGCCGCCGGCATAGCCGGGACGCACATCGACGACGCCGCGCAGCTTCTCGAATACAGCCTCGACGCACCAGAAGCAGCCTCCACCCAGGACGGCGACCTCATGGCCTTCAGTGACGGGCAATCCAGACATGGTTCTATCCTCGTTAACGATTCAATGCTTGGGCGATAGCGACAATACCCACTTGACCAGATCGCGGGCCTGGGCCTCGCTGAGCTGGGATTGCGCAGGCATGGGGACCGCACCCCAGTCCCCGCGGCTGCCGTGCAGGACCTTGTTGACCAGATAGTCCATGGCCTGGGGCTGGCCGGCATAGCGTTCGGCGACGCTACGCAGCGGCGGACCGACGCGACGGGTATCGATCTGGTGACAGGCCAGGCAGTACTTGCTGGCGGCCGGCGCTCCCTGGAACTGCGCCCAGGCCGCGACGGGCAGCACGCTCAGCACGAGACAAATCAACTTGCGGCTTGGCGCGGGCATTCTGAATTTCATCTTACTTGTCGGCATCGACCGTCCACATCGGACACGGATATCGATGGTAACCGAATCGCGCGAGCGGCCCTGCGGATCGCGACCATGCAAGGTTATGATCGTGCAACTTTTGCGATGCGACAGCCATGCTTCATTACCCGCACTTCAATCCCATTGCCCTGAAGATAGGGCCGCTGGCCATACATTGGTACGGCCTGATGTACCTGCTGGGCTTCGCCATGGCCTACATACTGGGCCGCCGGCGCATCATCACCGGCCACACGACCTTCCTGACGGTACGCGACCTGGAAGACCTGATTTTCTATTCGGTACTGGGGGTCGTGCTGGGCGGCCGCCTGGGCTACGTGTTGTTCTACCAGCCGGGCTACTACATGGCCCACCCCTCGGAAATTTTCCATGTATGGGATGGCGGCATGTCGTTCCATGGCGGCCTGCTGGGCGTGATTCTGGTGATGCTGTGGCTGGCGCGCAAGAAGCAGGTGACGCTTTTCACGCTGAGCGATTTCGTCGCCCCCTTGATTCCCCTGGGCCTGGCCGCGGGGCGGCAGGGCAACTTCATCAACGGCGAGTTGTGGGGCAGGCCGACCACGCTGCCCTGGGGCATGATTTTCCCGAATGCCGGCAACATACCGCGCCATCCTTCGCAGCTTTACGAATTGGGCCTCGAAGGATTGCTGCTCTTTGCGATCATGTGGAAGTTCTCGTCCAAACCGCGCCCTGTCGGCCAGATAAGCGGACTGTTCCTGATCGGCTACGGAACCTTCCGCTTTCTGGTGGAGTTCACCCGCGAACCCGACGCCTTTCTGGGGCTGCTCGCGCTGGGCCTGAGCATGGGACAGTGGCTGTCTCTGCCCATGATCGTGATCGGCGTGGTGATCTTCGTGGTCAGCGCAAGACGATCGTCCCGCTCACCGAAACACTGACGACCACGTTGCCGCCTTCCAGCGGCGCATTGACCTCATCGGCCTTGGCGGCCATGCGCATCATGGGCAAGGGGTGCGGCACAGGCGAGACGGGGCCGGCGCCGTTCAGGTCCAGCTGCTCGATGCGGTAGCCGGAAAAGCCGAAAGCCCTGGCCGCTGCCAGCGCGCGGGCCCGGAAGGCCTGCGCAACCTGGCCCAGCAGCTTGTGCTCCTGCGTCTGGCGCGCCTGGCGCGACAGGACGAAGACGATGTTGGAAATGGCGGCTTCGCTGCTCATGCGCGTCGCCAACGCCGATGCCGCCGCGAAATCCCTGGACTGCAGCACGATCTCGCCGCGACCGTGCCAACCGTTGATCTTGCCAGCGCGATCGCGGCTGGGCCAGATGCCGTAGTTGCCGGTATGCGAGGTGATGCCGGCGGCGCCCTGCGCCTGCTTGGCCGCCGCGGACAGAACGGCCGCCAGTTGCTGGCTGGCGGCGGCCTGGTCGGCCGCCTCGGTTTCGGCCGCAAGGGTAATGCGCACGGTATCGAGCGGGACTGCAGCCGTAGCCGTAGCCTGCAGCGTCATGCGCGTGCCGCCGGACGGCGCAGGCGGGGATTCATGCGCCACCGCGCGAACATTAAAGACCAGCAGGCACAGCATGGCCTGAGCCGCGCATTGCATCACGCTGCGCGAAGAAGGAAACCGCATGGGAAATACTCCGGGAAATTCGCCTGGGCAAGCCGGCAGGCCCGAGATAAGGGCCTGCCGGGATAGATGCCCCGCGTGTGCCGTCTAGGCCGGCATCTCGAACCCTCAGGTTCAAGTTGGCCGCTTCGGAAGGACATCGGGTTCGTTTACGAGAAACGATCACGCCAGCCCCAACACTCTGCAGCCTGTATGCCAAAAAGCATAGGTTCAGAGAATGTATGGCCAGGTCACGAGCACGGCAGGGACAAACCAGAGACGACGCGCGGGCAGTGGGAAGACCCTAGTAGGGAAAAGCGCTTGCGTAGCGGCAAAGCAAAAACTACAGCAGCTTTTCCTGCCCGGAGAGGGCGTCGTCCAGCATCGAATTCATGTCGTCTATTTTACGCTTGAAGTCGCCCACCGCCAACCCGCCCAAGGGTCCATCGGGCGCTTTCAAGCCGAGCAGCTCGCTGGCGATCTGCAAAGCGGCCATGACTGCGATGCGCTCGTTGCTCGATATCTTGCCTGTGCCCTGGATACGCCCCATGAGCTGATCGACATGGCGCACGGAGGCCAGCAACCGAGGCTTTTCCTCGGTGTCGCAGGCCAGGGAATATTCGCGGCCCAATATGGTGACGTCGACGCGCTCCATCAGGCTTGCTCTCCAACGGAAGCGCCGGGCAGGCGGGACAGGACAGCGTCGATGCGTTCGCGGGCGGAAAGCGCGGCGGTACGCAGACGGTTCAATTCGGAATCGCGCGCCTGCAGGCTGGCCTGAAGCTCGGCTTCGCGCAGCTTGAGCCTTTCCTGCAAGGCCTGCCGCTCGGCCGCCTCGCGCGCCAGCTGCTCGCGCAGCGCTTCGGTAGACAGGCCGTGTTCGCTCATGGATGCACGCAAGGCCTGCAGTTCGTCCTCGTGCTCGGCGCAACGTTGCTGCAGGCTGCGCTGCAGGCGCTCGCTATCGCCCAGACGCGCGCGCAACGCATCGCGTTCGGCATGCAACTGGCGGGTGCGTTGCACCAAAAGCCCGATACGGGCGGCTAATTGATCAAGATCCTGCAACATGGGCGCTATCGTAAACCATCCGGCATACGCCGGGGCGCTTTCACAACTTTGCTAACAACAGATACGGACCTTATTCCTGCCCATCCAGGCATTCCCCAGGAAACATCCCTATTTGATGCTTTTCTTTCTTTTATCTGAATTTTTCCTTTCTGATTTCTTACATTAACCTGTATTCTTGCTGCTCGAAACCCCATCGAGAGCAGACATGCGCCTACGTAATAAACAGGATTTCTGGTCCGGCTTGATGTTCGTCGCGCTGGGCCTGGGCTTTGCCTGGAAAGCCAGCCATTACCAGTTGGGCACTGCCGCCCGGATGGGGCCGGGCTACTTCCCCTTCTGGCTCGGCGCGATCCTGGCCCTGCTGGGCCTGGTGATGCTGCTGGGCGCCCTGTCGAAAAGGGCCGACCAGACCTCGATCGCGCCCTTTAACTGGCGCATCCTGCTGTTGGTTGTCGGCTCGGTGGTGGTGTATGCGCTGTCGTTGCGCCTGCTGGGAATCTACCTTTCGGTACTCGTGCTGGTGCTGCTGAGCAGCCTGGCCAGCCATGAATTCAACTGGAAGGTCTCGCTGGCCAACGCAATCTTCCTGGTGGCTTTCACTTATCTTGCCTTCATCAAGGGCTTGGGCCTGATATTCCCCCTATGGCCCTCGCTTGCGGGCACGCACTGAGGAGCCGACGCATGGATTTGCTGCACAACCTGATGCTGGGGTTTTCCGTTGCCATCACGCCGGAAAACCTGCTGTACGCCCTGATGGGCTGCGTCCTGGGCACGCTGATCGGCGTACTGCCGGGCATCGGCCCGGTTCCCACGATCGCCATGCTGCTGCCCATCACCTACGTGCTGCCGCCGATAGCCGGATTGATCATGCTGGCCGGCATCTATTACGGCGCCCAGTATGGCGGCTCGACCACGGCGATCCTGGTTGCGCTGCCTGGCGAAACGTCGTCCGTGGTCACGGTGCTGGACGGCCACCAGATGGCCCGCAAGGGCCGGGCGGGCGCGGCGCTGGCCATCGCCGCGCTGGGCTCGTTCTTTGCCGGCAGCGTCGCCACGCTGCTGCTGGCCGCCTTTGCGCCCCCGCTGGCCGAAGTGGCCTTCAAGTTCGGCCCGGCCGAGTATTTTTCGCTGATGGTGCTGGGCCTGGTGGGCGCAGTCGTGCTGGCGTCGGGGTCGCTGCCCAAAGCCATCGCGATGATCATTCTGGGACTGCTGCTGGGCATGGTGGGCACCGACGTGAACTCGGGCGTGGCGCGCTTCGATTTCGGCATTCCGGAAATGCAGGACGGCATCGATTTCGCCGTCGTTGCAATGGGCGTGTTCGGATTTGCCGAGATCATGAACAACCTCGAGCAGAAGAACAATCGCGTGGAAGTTGCCGACAAAGTCGGCACGCTGTATCCCAACAAGCAGGAATTCAAGCAAGCCTATCCCGCCGTGCTGCGCGGCACGGCCCTGGGCTCGTCGCTGGGAATCCTGCCGGGCGGCGGTGCGGTGCTGTCGTCTTTTGCCTCCTATACGCTGGAAAAAAAGATCTCCCGCGAACCGCAACGCTTCGGCAAGGGCCATCCCGCCGGTCTGGCCGGCCCCGAGTCGGCCAACAACGCCGCTGCGCAGACATCGTTCATTCCCATGCTGACGCTGGGCATTCCCGGCAATGCGGTGATGGCGCTGATGGTCGGCGCAATGACCATCCACAGCATCCAGCCCGGACCACAGGTCATGACCTCGCACCCCGATCTCTTCTGGGGGCTGATCGCGTCGATGTGGATCGGCAACCTGATGCTGGTGGTGTTGAACCTGCCCCTGATCGGCTTGTGGATCAAGCTGCTGAAGGTACCCTACCGCATCCTGTTCCCGGCCATCCTGGTGTTCTGCGCGATCGGCGTGTATTCGCTGAATAACAACATCTTCGACGTTCTGATGACGGCCGCCTTCGGCGTGGCCGGCTATCTGTGGTCCAAGCTCAGGTGCGAAGGGGCGCCGCTGCTCCTGGGCCTGGTGCTGGGTCCCATGATGGAAGAAAACTTCCGCCGTGCGCTGCTGCTGGCGCGCGGCGACTAC
>DAIDKG010000151.1 GCA_027450125.1 Bordetella sp.
GTGGCGTCGGGACGGGACTGCTGCAGCAAGGGCACGATGGCCACGGTATTGGCGCCGGTGGCGCGCAGCGCCTCGAGGCTGGCATGCGTCTGGAACGATCCGAGCGCGACGCGCCTGTCCTGCACCAGATCGAAGCCGCGATGCATCGGCGAGCACAAGGCGCCGGCATGGCTGCCCGCCACGGCTGACATGGCGGCGGCTTGGCCGGCGCACGCCACCAGCAGTCCTACCGCAGCCAGCGCCGCGCCGAGGCCATGGCGTGCAAGGGAACGGAAACCGCGCGCGGCCGGCGCGAAGGGGGGCGTAGGGAACGGCATGGCGTGTCGCGATCGATGAGCCGCTCGTCCGCGGCCGAGGGTTCCATTGTGCCAGTTCGATGGCCACCCGGGCACGATCGGAAAAAGGGGATAAGTGTTACAACATGCCAGGACACAGGAGATCGATTCATGACCATAACCGTACGCGCCAACCCGCCCGAAAGCGCCCTGCGCTACACCGTGACGGTCGATAGTCACGCCATGCCCATGGGGTTTTCCGCGCCGGATGGCGATGGCCCCGATCCGCACGATTATTTCGACGGCGCTCTGGGCGGCTGCAAGGCGCTCACATTGATGTGGTACGCGCGGCGCAAGCAGCTGCCGCTGGTGTCGGTGGACGTGGACGTGATTCGCGATGCCGCCGAAGAAAGACGCGGCGTCTACAAGCTCACCGCCCGGCTGACCCTGAACGGCGACTTGACCGAGGCGCAGCGCGCCGAATTGCTGGCCGTGGCCGACAAATGCCCCATCCATCGCCTGATGACGACGGCGGACGTGCAGATCACGACCGAGCTGGCCTGATCGCAGGCGTGCTGGCTGCGCTTGCATCGTCGGCAGGCCGAGGATGCAAGCGCCCGTTCATTACTGCATGCCCGGAATGACGGTCGAGAAGCCTGCGTCGACGTGGGTGATCTCGCCGGTGATGCCGGCCGCCAGGTCCGACAGCAGGAAGGCTGCCGTGTTGCCCACATCGTCGATGGTGACGTTGCGGCGCAGGGGCGCATTGGCCTCGACGAACTTCAGGATGGAAGAGAAGTCCTTGATGCCGCTGGCAGCCAGGGTCTTGATGGGGCCGGCCGAGATGCCGTTGGCGCGGATGCCCTGGGGGCCCAGCGCGGAGGCCAGGTAGCGCACCGAGGCTTCCAGCGAAGCCTTGGCCAGGCCCATGGTGTTGTAGTTGGAGACCACCTTTTCCGCGCCCAGGTAGGTGAGCGTCAGCACCGACGCCTGGCGGCCCTGCATCATGGGCAGCGCCGCCTTGGCCAGGGCGGGGAAGCTGTAGGCCGAGATGTCGTGGGCGATGCGGAAGGCCTCGCGCGACAGGCCGTCCAGGAAGTCGCCTGCAATGGCCTCGCGCGGCGCGAAGCCGATGGAGTGCACCAGGCCGTCCAGGCCGTCCCAGCGCTTGCCCAGATCGGCGAACGCGGCTTCGATCTGCGCGTCTTCGGCGACGTCGCAGGGCAGCACGATGTCGCTGCCGAACTCGGCGGCGAACTCGCCGACGCGTTCCTTGAAGCGGTCGCCCACATAGGTGAAGGCCAGTTCCGCGCCCTGCTGGTGGCAGGCGCGGGCGATGCCGTAGGCAATGGATCGGTTGGAAAGCACCCCGGTGATCAGGATGCGCTTGCCGGCGAGAAAGCCCATGTCTTGTCCTTTTTGTCGTGTCGCCCTTGTCGGGCCGCACGTATTTTAATGCGGGCGTCGCGCCTGGTTGCCCGATGCGCTGGCAACCCTGACGTCGTGGCTGTCGTCGCGGCGAGCGATGTGGCCGATACGCGGCGCGCCCTTGTGGACCCTGGCGACGACGATCTTGTGTTCGTGCTTGATTTGCTTGTGGGCGCGCGCCACGACGATCTTCTTGCGATGTTCTTCCTTGCGGATCGCCACGCGCGCAGGCCTGCCGTGGTAGACCTTGCGGACGTGGTGGATTACGCGGCGATGCACGATTCTCCTGCCGCGCACTGCCTTGAAGGTCCGGACTGGGCGCGCAACCGGAGGAAGCTCGCCGTCGGCCGAGGCCATGGCGACGAGCGTCTTGGCGTTCACGCCTTTGGCGGGCACCAGCAGTTTTTGTCCTGTCACAACCTGGGTACGCGGCGAGATGCCGTTGAGCTTGCGCAGCCCCACCTCGGAGATGCCCAGCTTCTTGGCGACCGCGGCTATTCTTTCGCCGCGCTCGGGCTGGTAGACCCGCCAGCTGCTCAGGCGGCCCTGGTAGTTGGCGAAGTTGCGCGTGAAGACCTCGACCCTGTCCTTGGGCAGCACCAGGGTGCTGTTGTCGTTCTTGCCGCCGATCACCGGACGCTTGTACGCGGGATTGAGCGCCTTGAATTCGTCCAGCGGCATTTCGGCCAGTTGCGCGGCCACTTCGACGTCCATGTCGGTGGGCTCGCTCACCATGGCGAGATAGGGCGTGTTCTCGACCGGGGGCAGCGTGATCGCGTATTTGGCGGGGTCGGCGATGATGTTCTTGATGGCCTGCAGCTTGGGTACGTAATTGCGCGTTTCTGCCGGCAGGTCCAGCGACTGGTAGTCGGTGGGCAGGCCCAGGCTCTGGTTGTGGGCGATGGCGCGCTGCACGGCATTCTCGCCCCAGTTGTAGGAGGCCAGGGCCAGATACCAGTCGCCCTGCATGTCGAAAAGCTCGGACAGGTAGTCGAGCGCGGCATTGGTCGATGCGATGGGATCCAGGCGCTCGTCGCGCCACCAATCCTGCTTGAGGTTGTAGCGTTCACCCGTGGACGGCACGAACTGCCACAGGCCCGAGGCCTGCGCGGAGGACTGCGCGGTGGGTTTGTAGGCGCTTTCGATGAAAGGCAGCAGGGCCAGTTCGGTGGGCAGGCCGCGGCGGTTGATTTCGTCGACGATGAAGTACAGGTACTTGCTGGCGCGCTGCGCCATGCGCTGGACTGCCTCGGGGTGGGAGGCGTAGTACTGCGTCCATTGCCTGGACAGGTCGTTGTTCAGGTTGGGGATGGCAAAACCGCGGCGGATGCGCTCCCACACGTCGGCGGGAGGATGGGTGAGGTCGATGGTGCGGGACGTTTCGCGCGCTTCCTGGACGTTCGCGCCCTGGTCCGCTTGTTGGTTGATGCCGGCACAACCGGCTAAAAGTACGAGCAACAAAAGGAGCAGGGTTCGGATCAGTCTCATGGGTTTACTTGAATTCGTTCTTCCATCGCCGCAATGCGGCAAATACATCGACCGACGACTGCAAAGGGCTGCCAATCCAGGCGGAAGCGGCCTGGATCACCGAAGGGTGGCGAGTACGCAGGAAAGGATTGATCTGCAATTCCTGGCCGATGCTCGAAGGCAGGGTGGGCAGATGGCTTTCGCGTTGACGCCGGGCCTGCTCTTGCGCCTGCTGCATGGCGCGGTTGTCGGGCTCGACTGCCAGGGCCCAGCGCAGGTTGGACAACGTGTATTCGTGTGCGCAACAGACCTGCGTGCCTTCTGGCAAGACACGCAATTTTGCCAGAGATTGATCCATTTGTTCGGCCGTGCCCTCAAAAAGTCGCCCGCAACCGGCCATGAACAGGGTATCTCCGCAGAACAGCACGGGTTTTCCCTGATCGATTTGGCCGTAATAAGCGATATGCCCGGCGGTGTGGCCGGGCACATCGATCACCTGCATGTCCAGCGACAGCTCGGGCAGGACGACGCGCTCGCCCTCGGCCAGGCGCACGTCGCAGTGCGGCAGGCTCTCCCGGGCCGGGCCGTACACCACGGCGCCGGTCGCGCCGGCGAGCTCCACCACCCCTCCGACATGGTCGCCGTGATGGTGAGTGAGTAGAATGGCGCGCAGTTCCAGTCCCCGCTGCCGCAGGCATTGCAGCACCGGGCCGGCCTGGCCGGGGTCGACCACGGCAGCCTGGCCGTCGCGTATGACGGCCCAGATATAGTTGTCATCGAAGGCAGGCAAGGGCAGCAGTTCTGCGCCCCGCGGGGACGCAATGGCAGATTTCATGGCGAGGATGGACGTGGCTGGAGAGATGCCGACGATTGTAGAACTGGCCGAATGGTTCCAGACGCCGCCGGGGCAATACGTCCTGGCCTGGGAACGCGCGCAGTTCGACGAACTGGTGGCCGATGTGTTCGGCTTTCAGGCCTGGCAGGTGGGATTGCCCGCCATCGACCTGCTGCGC
>DAIDKG010000152.1 GCA_027450125.1 Bordetella sp.
CGGAAATCAGCTGCGTCAACCCCTCTCGCGTGAGGGGCCGGGGATTCCAGTAAGGATGGTCCAGCGCCAGCTCGACCGCGCGCGCGATTCCCTCGCGCGGCATGCCCAGCGCCGCCAGGCCCGCCGGCGCGCCGACGGCGCGGTTGATAGCCTGCAGCGCCGCGGGCGCATCGCGCTGCACCCCCAGGGCATCGCAAAGCTGCGCCATGACCTGCGGCACGGCCGGCGCGTTGTAGGCCAGCGCGTGCGGCAGCACCAGCGCATGCGTCTGCGCGTGAGGCAGGTCGAAGGAGCCGCCCAGCGTGTGGCACAGCTTGTGATGCAGGGCCATCCCGACCGACCCGAGGCAGATGCCCGCCAGCCAGGCGCCGTACAGGGCATCGGTGCGCGCCTGACGGTCGCCGGGCTGCGCGCTGATCACCGGCAGGGCGCGGGCCAGCGCCTGCACGCTCTGCAAGGCCAGGGCGAAAATCACCGGGTTGGCTTCGCGCGCATACAAGGCCTCGACCGCGTGCGCGATGGCGTTCATGCCGCTCACGCCCGAGAGAGCGGCCGGCAGGTCCATGGTCAGGTCCACGTCGTAGATCACGGTTTCGGGCAGTACTTTGAGCGATCGCTGCGTGGTCTTCAGGCCGTCGCGCGTTTCTCCCAGGATCGGCGTCATCTCGGAGCCCGCATAGGTCGTCGGCAGGATGACCTGGGGCAGATCGACGCGCAGGGCGATGGCCTTGGACAGCCCCGTCGTCGACCCTCCGCCTACGGCAACGATGCCGTCGACACGCAGTTCGTCGACCCGGCGCAGCGCCGACTCGGTGACACCGACCGGCGTATGCATGCGCTCGCCATCGAAAGCGCCGGCATACCGGTCGCCCAGCGCCTGCTTCAGCTCCTGATGCACCGCTTCGTGCGAACGGCCATGCAGGATCAGCGCGCGGGAAATACCCAGCCGCGCGATTTCTTCGGGTAGCGCCGAACGCGTGCCGGACCCGAAAACCACACGCGTGGGCAGGGCTTCGTAGACAAACGGCATGGGGGAAAAGCTTGCTTGGTGCGCCATGAAAATTATCCGTTGAGCATGCCCGGCGAAAGGCCGATGTAGCATCCAGACTATGAACGGGCCAAGAATAGCGTCCGAGCGGCATACCGCCAACTCCGAGATGTCGCCGGCGCAGGTCAGGGCATTGAAGAAAACGCTGGCCGATATCTATGTCCGGCTCGATACCATCGAAGACGAATTGGCCGAGCCCGGCGCTAAGGCCGAATAGAGGGCGGGACTGCGGGCGGCAGGGCCGGTATGATGGCAAACGGCATTTTCCACAGATACCACTCATGATCAACAAAATCGCATCCAGCACCGCCCAGGCGCTGGCGGACGTGCCCGACGG
>DAIDKG010000153.1 GCA_027450125.1 Bordetella sp.
GGATAGCGCAGCGCATTGTCGCGCTGGGCCACGCAGAGCTTGCCGAAGTCTTCGCGCGTGGCGCCGTAGGCGCGCATGTAGTGCGCCGTGAGCAGGGCGAAGCTGGCGTTGGGGCCGCCTGCGCCGTAGGGGTACACGCCGTCCTGCGCGAAGCGCGAAAACTGGCTGACCGTGTTGCGGAAGGAGTCGACGTGATTCGTGTCGCCCGAGATGCAGGCGACCACGCCGGCATCGCCCGCCTGCACCGCGCGGGCCGCGCGGCGCAGGCCGATTACACCGCTGGCGCCGCCCGTGGGAATGTGGTCGAGCCAGCGCGGGCTCATGCCCAGGTGCTGCATCAAGCCCACGGCGGTGTCGGGGGCGAGCGTGAAGCTCGAGACGCAGACGCCGTCGACGGCGTCCTTGGGCAGGCCGGATCGGCGCACCAGCGCGCCCAGCGCGCGGCCCAGCCACCAGTGCGCGGCGTGCGTCGAATAGCGTTCGTAGGGAATGGTGACGGGCAAAGCCGCCACGACGCCGTCGTAGCTCTGGCGCGCCATCAGTGGGCTCCCTCTTGGCGTTTCTTCAGCGCGGTGGTGTCGATGCAATTGGGTTGACCCAGATAGCCGGCCGCCAGCTTCTTCATCTCGCCGCGCTGGATCTTGTTGGTGGTGGTCAGCGGCAGGGCGTCGACAAAAACCACGTAGCCGGGCACCTTGTAGTAGGCCAGCTCGCCCAGGCTCCATTGCACCAGCTCGCGCGCGGCCGCCGGCATGTCGCCGGGCATGGTTTCGGGCACGATGCAGGCCAGCACCTCGTCGCCGCGGATGGCGTCGGGCACCGCGGCCACCGCCACGGTCTTGACCAGGGGGTGGTTGAGCAGGATGGTTTCGACTTCCACGGCCGAGATGTTCTCGCCGCTGCGGCGGATGACGTTCTTCTTGCGGTCGACGAAGCGGATCATGCCGTCGGCATCGCGGCGCACCAGGTCGCCGGTGTGGAACCAGCCGCCCGCCCAGGCTTCTTCGGTGGCTTGCGGATCCTTGAGATAACCGGCGAAAAAGCCGAAGTGCGGGTTTTCGCCGGCATGGCGCACCAGCAGTTCGCCGGGTGCGCCGATGGCGGCGTCCCGGCCGTCGTCGGCGACGATGCGCACTTCGACCTCGGGCTCCTGCGTGCCGATGCTGCTGGTGCCCACGTAGCGCGGTTCCTTGGTGGCGCCGATGACCGCACCGTTGCCGGTCTCGGTCATGGCCCAGGCCTCGATCAGCGGAAAGCCGAAGCGCTCCTCGAAGGCGGCGTGCAGCGAGCGCTCGACGCCGGCGCCGAAACCGAAGCGCACGTCATGCCTGCGATCGTCGTGGCTGGCGGGCGCCTTCATGAGAATGGCCGGCATCACGCCCAGGTAGTGGACGACGGTGGCACGCGAGCGGCGCACGCTGTCCCACCAGGTCCTGGGATGGAAGCGGTCGAGCACGATGAGGCAGCCGCCGGTGGTGATCATGGCCAGGGTCGAGACGGCCTTGGCGTTCATGTGCACCACGGGCAGGGGCGTGATCATGCGCTCCTGGCCTTCGCGCAGCGTGCACAGGCCGCCGATGGTGGCGTACCACTTGCCGCATTGCAGGTAGTACTCGTTGGTGAGAATGCAGCCCTTGGGCCGGCCGGTGGTGCCGGAGGTGTAGAGCAGGCCGCATTCGGTGGCGGTGCCCGGGGGCTGGGCGGCCAGCGGCGCCGGTGTGAGCGCAGGCGGGGGCGCATCGTCGGCGGCCATGGCATGCAGCGGGCGGCCGGCGCGCTGAGCGGCTTCCCGCAGGCCGGCATGGCGGCTGGGCAGGGCCACCGCCAGGATCAGTTCGGAGTGGCCGATGAGGTATTCGAGTTCGGCGGCGCGCAGGTCGGCGTTGATGGGCACGACGGACACGCCCAATGCGTTCAGCGCGAACCAGTGCAGGAAAAAGGCCGGACGGTTCTCCAGCAGCAGGCCCACCCGGTGGCCGTGGCCGTAGCCCGCGGCGGCATAGGCATCGCGCAGCCCGTCGACCCGGGCCAGCGCGTCGGCGTAACTCAGCTCGCCGGCCTGGATGCCGTAGGCCTCGGCGGTTTCAGGCAGGACACAGAGAAAAGGATTCTTGCTCCACTTGGCCGTGGTGCCGCAGAAAACCTCGTAGACCGTTTTGGCGCTCACAGACATTCCCTTGAATACCGTCTCACATCAAAAGCTGGATATTGCCGAATGCGGCTTCGCAGTTGACCAGGTCGACCTGCTTGAAGCGGATTTTCAGCGTTCCGCCTTCCTCGGCCAGGTGATGCGTGGCCCAGCCGGCATACAGCGCCTGCTCGTCGCCGCGCGTCTCCACGTAGTGGAAGGCGGTGCGCGTCACGTAGCGCCCTTCGTCGGGCCTGTGCTCGGCGTGGCCGGTTTCGATGCCGGGCATTTGCAGCAGGTGGTGGCAGCGGCTCCTGGGCTGCTGCGAGAACGTGCGCTGCCCGGCCAGACGCTCGACGCGCACGCGCAGCAGCAGCTTGTTCTCGTGCATCAGCGACGTATACAGGCGCGCATCGGGCTGACCGTGCGTGAGCGGCATCCAGTACCAGGCATCCTCGCTGTAGAGATCGAGCCATTCGTCGAATTTCTGTTCGTCGATCAGGCGTGCCTCCCGGTAGACGAAGGCGATGAGTTGCTGGTCGGCGTAGCTCATTGCGCGCCCTCCGTCATGTAGCGGGCCCAGGCGCGGTACTGGTTGCGCATCTGCCCTTCGCTGGTTCCCTTGACGACTTCGTTCTCGCGCTGCGCCTCGCCGGGCTCGAGCAGACGGGCCACGTTGACCCACTCGCGCGCGCGGGCATGCTCCAGGCCCTGCTGCGCGCGCTCGTACATTTCGAGGTCGTCGTGGCCGACCATGGAGGTCGGCGCGTTGATGAGGCGGTTGTACATGACAGTGCGCTCGAGCAGCATGTCGGGTGCGCCTGCCAGGCGGAAGGTCCACGACTCCACCAGCGTGCGGTCGGCGGCGAGAGGCTTGAAGATGCGCAAGGTCTGGATGGGGCCTTTGACCATGATGTGCGGAAAGAGCGTGGTGTTGTGGCGCGATTCGCCCAGGATCTGGTGGGCGCGCTCCTCGCCGTAGGCGGCGACCATGGCGTCCCAGTAGCCGGGTATGGCCGAGTAGTTGGAATGGATGGATCCGGACACGCCGGTGTGACCGTGGCCGTTCTTCCAGACGCGGATGCCGGTGTCTTCGTAGAATTCGTAGGGCGAGATGAAAGGGGCGAAGAGCTCCACGGCCATGGGCTTGGGCGTGCCTTCGGGCGCTTCCTGCCAGACGCGCACGGCGGTGCCGGCCGAGGACTCGTGCGCCACCATGGGGTGGCAGGTGTCGGACTGATTGTCGACCAGCATCTTCCAATTGCAGCGGTGCAGGTAGCGCAGCACGCCGCCGGCCACCTCCAGCCTGCCCTCGGGCGAGCGGTCGACCATGTTGTCTAGCGTGCTGAGCGAATCCCCGAAGTAATCCTCGAAAGACTCGCCCTGCGCGCTCAGGCGGCAGAAGACGAAGCCGCGGTAGTTGCGCACGTTCGCCACGGCTTCGAGGCCGCGGCTGGCCTCCGTATTTTCGAAGCCGGTGTTTTCGTAGCCCTTCTTCAGCGGCACCGACAGCAGGCTGCCGTCGGTCTTGAAGGTCCAGGCGTGATAGGGGCAGCGGAAGAACTTGCCGGTATTGCCGTGGCCTTCGGGCGCCACCTGGACGCCCTTGTGGGCGCAGCGGTTGTACAGCACGCGGATGCTCTGGTCGCCGTGGCGCACCATGATCACCGACTGGTCGCCCACGGTCGTGGTGTAGAAATCGCCGGGCCCGGGCACCTGGCTCTCGTGCCCCACGTAGACCCAGGTCACCGTGAACAGGCGCTCCATCTCGAGCTGGTAGAGATCCTGGCTGATGAAAAGATCCTTGTGGACCTGCGTGTCCTGCACCAGGTCGCGGATGGCCTGGGGATTGCCGCGGTAAACAGATTGAGGCATGGCATTGCTCCTCAGGGCTTACAGGTCGAGCACCAGGCGCGCCGACTTGGCGCGCGAGACGCAGATCTGGATGACATTGCCCTTGGCTTTTTCAGCATCGGACAGGTAATAGTCGCGGTGGTCGGGCGTGCCTTCGAGCACCGTGGCCTGGCATACCCCGCATTCGCCGCGCTTGCAGTCGTACATGGGATCGCAGCCGGCCTCTTCGAGCACGTCGAGAATGGTCTTGTCGGCGGGGACGGCGAACACCTTGCCGGAGTGCCTGAGCTCGACCTCAAAGGCGCCGTCGCCGGCCTGCGGTGCGGCGGCAGAGAACAGTTCGAAGTGCACACGCTTGCTGTCCCAGCCGCGCGCCTTCGCGCCGGCGATGACCGCGTCGATCAGGCCTTTGGGGCCGCATACGTAGACATGCTCGCCGGCAGGGGCGGCATCGAGCAGGGCGTCCAGATCGAAAGCCGACGCGGGTTCGTCGTCGGCATGGACGACCAGCCTGTCGCCGGCCAGCGCCTGCAGCTCGTCGACGAAGGCCAGCTGGCTCCGGCTGCGGCCGCTGTAATGCAGGGCGTAGCGGCTGCCCTTGCCGGCAAGCGAGGCCGCCATGCTGGCGATGGGCGTGATGCCGATGCCGCCGGCGATCAGCACGGTGTTGCCGGGATGGTCTGCCAGGGGAAATTCGTTGGCCGGGCCTTGGGCGGTGATGACGTCGCCTTCCTTCAGCGCGTGCATGTAGCGCGAACCGCCCTGGCTGTTGTCCTCCAGGCGCACGCCCAGGCGGTAATGGCCGGGGGCGCCGAAGGATTCGCCGCCGATGTTCACGAGCGAGTAATTGCGCGGATCGTGCAGGCCGGGTATCTGGACCTTGATATGGGAACCCGGGCTGTAAGCGGGCAGGGCGCCGCCGTCGGCGCTTTCCAGGCGGAAGGAGCGGATCAGGGGCGATTCCTGTCTGACTTCGCGGACGATGAGCTTGAGGATGTGCATGGCGTGGCTTTCAGTGAGGGCGCTCAGGCCGCCCTGGCGGCCGAGGGCGGGTGCAGCTTTTCGGCGGCCTGGCGTTCCAGCGGGGCGCACTGGACTTCGGCCAGCGCCGTGGCGCGCAGTTCGCGCACGGCCTGCGCGGCGTCGGGGCGGCCCAGCAGCGCTTCGGCGGTTTGAATCAGGGTGCGGTACTTGCCGCCGCCTCTTGCATGGGTGTCGCTGTACCCTTTGACCAGTCGGCGGCACTCCACCACTTCGACGGCCAGTGCATAGTCGCGCGGCGCGATGCGTGCGATGAGAGCCAGCCATTGCGCCAGGCTGGCCGCCTCGGCCTGGTGGCGCAAGGTGCTGCGGCGCCAGCGGCGCATGCCCGACATGAGGTAGAGCGACAGAAAGCCCAGGAGCTTGCCGCTTTGCAGGCGCTTGCCGCGGGTCAGGCGGCGCTCGATGAACTTGCCCAGCGGGGCGCTTTCCAGCCAGCGGCCCAGTCTGACGGGCAGCGTGCCGCAGATTTCTTCCAGGCGGGGATGCATGAAATCGACGATGTAGAGCTGCTGCCCCTGCTTGACGCCGGCTTCCTGGCCCACGCGCGCGAAGCGCGCGCCGCGGGTCTTGAGGTCGGCAACGCGTATCACGTCGTCGTAGCTCATGGCCACGGCCACATAGCGCGCCGCCGAACGGGTCAGCGCCCAGTCCGCCCTGTCGCCGCCGCACTGCACATCGAGCTGATGGATGGCCGCCATGTGCTCGAGGTATTCGCGGGCATAGGCCAGGTCCTGATAGTCGATCAGTCGGCGCAGGCCGGCCACCAGCATGGGACGGGCCTGCGCCGGAAAACCGCCATGCACGCGGTCCAGCAGGTCCTGCACGCGCTTGTTGGCGGCCGATACGGGAACGTCGGGTTCGGGACGGTTCAGATCGATGGACGGCGCCTGCGCCGGCGCATTGGCAGCGCCGTCGAATCCCAGCGCGAAGGCGCGCAGGCTGGCCTCGACGCCGACGCCGGCGCGCCGGATGGTGGATTCGAACTGCTCGCGCGTGAAGGGCAGGGCCCGGCTGCCGGCGATGGCGCCGAACAGGCTGGCGCTGATCACGCTGCCGGCCTGTTCGGCGGCGGCCTGCAGGTCGAAGCAGATGAAACGCCCGGCGGCATCGCGGGCCACCTCGATCACGCGGTTGGGGTCGGCGATGCCGTTGCCGGGCGCGGTCTTCTCGTCGATGGCATAGCTGCGGTGCGAGGAGCTGATGAGCACGCTGCGGTCAGGCGTGACCAGGCCGCGCTGCATGGCACGGCCGGCCTCCATCAGCTCGGCTGCGACGATCAGGTCGACGTCTCCGGGCGTGGGCATGAGCGCCAGCGTCGGGCCGTGGCCGGCACGCGCGACGTCCTCGCCGGGCACGATTTCCAGGTAATAGATGGTGGCGCCGGTGCGCTGCGCGACGCCGGGCACCGAGGTGGTCTGCGCCCACCAGCCGGCATGCTCGGCCATGTCGACAAGCCAGTCGGCCAGCACGCCGCCGCCCTGGCCGCCCATGGCCAGCACGGCGATCTTGATCGGATTGGAGGGAATCAGTTTTGCAGGAGGGGAATCCATGATGACGTCGAGATCCTTGCTTGGCGCCTGTTGACAGGCCCTACAGCGCGTAGCGGGCCAGGCGGGCCGCGCGGCGGCGCTGCAGCAAGCCGATGACCGCGGCGCGCGCGCGCGCCGCGTAACGATCCCATTTTGTGGGGTTGTGCACGATGTCGGCGCGGTAGAACGACGGGCAGAGCACGGCGGCGTCCGCGACTTCGCCGCAATTGCCGCAACCCACGCAGCTGCTGTCCACCGAGGCCACGGGGTCGACCTTGAGCGGATCGCCGCTGTCCTTGACCGACAGCGACGGGCAGCCGGACAGGCGGATGCAGGCGTGGTCGCCCGAGCACACGTCGGCGTCGACGCCGAAGCGTTCCTTGACCACGCGCCTGCCTTCCTTGACCGCCTTATTGAATGCCGGCTTGACGCGGCGCTGCTTGTTCAGCATGCACTCGGACTGCGCGATGATGACCTTGGGACCGACGGCGTCGGTGGTGAGCGCCTCTTCGAGGACGGCGCGCGCGCGGTTCACGTCGTAGGTGCGGTCGATGACCCGCAGCCACTGCACGCCTACGCCGCGCACCGCGGCCTCGATGGGGTTGTTGGTGACGCGCATTGCGTTCTGCGCGCGCGAAGAAAGAATGTCCTGGCCGCCGGTG
>DAIDKG010000154.1 GCA_027450125.1 Bordetella sp.
GAGGCCGTTCGCTCGAATCCATCAGCCACTGAACCGGGCTTTGCAGCCAGGGCTTCCGGCCGCAAGGCCGGGAGCCTTTGTTTTTTGCGCGCCATGGATGCCGGCGCTTGCGGGTATGATTGACGCTCGGGGCCTGGCTGAAGCACCGGCGAGCGGTTCGTCAAGACCGTGGGACTTCGCCGGATCCAACTTCATTTTCCAGGAACTGTCATGAGCAATCCCGGCATTCAGCAGGGCGAACTGGCGTATTGGCTCGGCGTGCTCGCCGCGCCGGACGAGGCGACCGAATCCGTGCCCGAGCACATAGCCGGGGCCTTGCGGGTGCTGCGTTGCGTCGAAGACGCCGAAGACGGCAGCCTGCGCGTCACGGACAAGGGCTTGCTGGCCTTGCGCATGGCCGATCCCGCCGCCATCCATCATCGATAAATGAAACACGCCGCCTGGGCCGATACCGCGGCCGAACTGCACCGTCATTTCGACACTGTCATCGTTCCGCTTTGGCGTGCACGCGGTTTCGATGCGCGCATGGGGTTGCCGCACGAGGCGCTGGACCAGTCTGGCGCACCCATGCCCGACGCGCGTTACCGGGCCATGGCCTGCGCTCGCCAGCTCTATGTCTATGCGCGCGTGGCGGGCGAGGAGGCGAGTGCCCATGCGGCGCGCCTTTTCGATGCCTTGCTGCGTTATTTCCATGACGGAAACCGCCATGCCTGGGTGTTCAGCGTGGATGCGCTGGGACAGGTGCAGGATGCCACGCAGGATCTGTACAGCCACGCTTTCGTGGTGCTGGCCTGCGCGACCTATTTCGAGCGCAGCCGCGATGCGCGGGCGCTGCAGCACATGCTGGCCACGGCGCGATGGGTGGAGGAGCGATTCGGTGACGGCGACGGGCTATACCATGCGGCGCTCGGCGCGGATGGCGCGCCGGTCAAAGGCCCCGAGCAAAACCCCATCATGCACCTGACCGAGGCCTACCAGGCGGCTGCCCTGGTGGCCGAGCCGATCTGGTTTGCGCAGGCCCTGCGCCGCATTGCCGAGGGCGTCGCCCGGCGTTTTCTCGATCCGCAGACGCAATGCATCGCCGAACTGCCGCTGGGCTCGGCCGACAACCGCATCGAGCCCGGCCACCAGTTCGAGTGGTATTCCCTGCTGCACGCGATGCCGCAGGTATATGAAGGGCTGGCGCTGTCGGCGGCGGTGCCGCGCGGCTGCGCCTGGGCCAGGGCAAGAGGCGTGGCGCCGGATACCGCTGGCGTCTGTGCCGCGCTGGACTTGAGCGGAGACATGCGCGATGCATCGCAGCGCATCTGGGCGCAGACCGAATATGCCCGCTACCTGGCGCTGGCCGCAGAGCACCAGGCGCTGGGCCGGCAACTGGCGCATTTCAAGAACCGTTTTCTGCACGCGGGCGGCTGGCGCGAAGTGCTGGACGCCGACGGCGCCTTGCGGCGCGCCGACATGCCTTCGACCACGCCGTACCATCTGATGACGGCCTATGCCGCCCTGCGCGCCTGAGTCCCGGCGCTAAGGCGTGACGTGCGGCGGGCCGCCGGGTCCTGCGCTTGAGCCGGCGCCGGGGCCCTTGGTGATGTTCGACCACATTTTGTTGAGAAAGCCCCCGAGCACGTCACTGTCGTTGGCGGCGCGGGCGCCGTTTGCGCCGCCCGAGGCCGAACCGGGGCCGGTGTCGTTGATGCCCAGGTCCAGCGAAGCCACGTTCTGGCCGGGCGGGAATTCGGTGAAGTAGTAATCGCCATTGGCCTGGATCAGGCCTTGCGGCATGGGCGGCGGCGCCGTCTGCGGCACGTTCGCCAGCATGGGCTGCATATAGGCCAGCCAGGTCGACAGCGCGGTGCCGCTGCCGAACTCATATGCGCCCAGCGGGCGCGGCTGGTCGAAGCCCATCCAGACCGTGGTTTCCAGCGAAGGCACGAACCCCGAGAACCAGATGTCGGTCGGACCGTTGGTGGTGCCTGTCTTGCCGGCCACGTCGTTGCGCTTGAGCGTGGCGTGCGCGCGCGCACCGGTGCCGTAGGTCGCCACACCGCGCAGCATGTCGTCCATGAGCCAGGCCGTGCGCGGGTCGATGACGCGCGCGCTTTCGTCGCCCGCCTCGACAGGCTTGGCCTGCATCAGCACATTGCCCCGGCGGTCGACCACATGATCGATCAGATAGGGCGGAACCCGATAGCCGCCATTGGCGAACACGGTGTAGGCGCCGGCCACTTCAAGCGGCGTGGCGCTGCCCGCGCCCAAGGCGATGGGCAGCATGGGCGGCCAGCGGTCGGCCAGGAAGCCGAAGCGGGTGAGATATTGCTGGGCGTACTGCGGCGTGATGGCCTGCATGATGCGGATCGATACCAGGTTGACCGACTGGTAGAGCGCCTGGCGCATGGTCATCATGGGTTGGTACTTGTCGTCGTCGTTCTTGGGCGCCCAGTCCTTGGAACCCGTCTGAGCGGCACTCAGGAAAAAGGGTTCGTCGGAAATTTCGGTGGTCGGCGCCAGGCCGCGCTCCAGGGCGGCGGCATAGTAGAAGGGCTTGATGTTCGATCCCGGCTGGCGCCAGGCCTGCACGGCGCGGTTGAAGCTGCCCTGCTGGAAATTGAAGCCGCCGATCATGGCCTTGATCGCGCCGTCCTTGGGCGAAAGCGAGACGAGGGCGGCTTCCAGCTTGGGCTTGTTGATGATTTCCCAGGTGCCGTCGGGCAGTTTGTGGATGTACACCACCGAGCCGCGCGTGATGCGCAAATCGGGCTTGGCCCGGGGATTGAGGGCGCGGGCGATGACGGACAGCGCGCTCTTGGTGTCGACGGTGACGATCTGGCTGCTGCTGCGCGCCACGGTGACTGACGTGGGGCTGGCCGAGAGCACCACGCCAGTGAGCAGGTCGCCGTCGTCGGGCGTGCTTTCCTGGACGCTGTCGAGCGCGTTGTCCAGCGCCTTGGGATCGTTCTCGATGCCGGCGGGCAGGTCGATCCGGCCCTCCGGTCCCGGGTAGACCGACCGCCGGGTATAGCTGAGGATGCCGTCGTGCACTGCCTGGTAGGCGGCTTGCTGGGCCTTGGAGTCGATGGTGGTGTAGACATCGATGCCGCGGGTATAGGCGCCGTCCTGGAAGATGCTGTACATGAGCTGGCGCGCGAGTTCGGCCGGGTATTCGCCGTGCACGGCGTAGTCGCGCGAGCCGTCCGCGCTGCCGCCTGCCACCGTGATGGGATGGGCCAGGGCGGCCTGGTACTGTGCCTGGGTCAGTTTGCCCAGCGCCAGCAGGCGGCCCAGCACGTAGCGCTGGCGCTGCTTGGCGCGCTTCATGTCGGTGATGGGATTGGCGCGCGAGGGCGCCTTGGGAATGCCCGCCAGCATG
>DAIDKG010000155.1 GCA_027450125.1 Bordetella sp.
GCAAGGCCGGCAACAACGGCGTACAGATGCCCATCAAGAAAGTCGAGGGCGACAAGCTGATCGGCTCTCCGACGCTTTACCCGGACGACAAATTCGATACGCCCAATGGCAAGGTCCAGTTCTTCCCCGCCAAGTGGCAAAACATGGATCATGGCGCCCATGGCCTGCTCAAGCCGGCGGCCGAGGTCAGGGCCAAGTACAGGTTCTGGATCAACAACGGCCGGTTCAACGAAGTCTGGCAGTCTTGGTACAACAACCAGTACGACCCCTTCATCAAGGATCGCTATCCGATTGCGATCGTTCAATTGAACCCTGACGATATGTCCACTCTGGGGGTCAAGCCCACCGACGTGGTCGAGATTTACAACGACTACGGATCCTTGACGGCCATGGCCTACCCGGAACCGACCGTCAGACACAACCAGTCCTTCGTCGTCTTCGGAGCTCCCAAGGGGATCGTGGGCTCCGTGGTGACCACCGCCACAGATGTGCATTTCCTCGAGTATCACAAGGGAACCTGGGCCGACATTCGCCGGGTCGGTTCGATGCCGGACTGGCAACGCACCGTCTCGACCAAGAGCCGCATGTACGGGGTTTGAATCGCCCCCATTCTCCCAGGCCGGGATGGCCTGGGGGAACCGCTGTCCTCCTCCTCGGGCGGCAGTTCCTTGGGCTCCTACGCTGGGGCCCTTTTTTTGAATGCGGGAGGAGGTGCATTCCATGTCAGCCCATCAACCGAGAATCACGATGAAAAAGCTCTTTTTGTGCATATCCCTGGTCCTGTTCGCTGCCCAAGCCTGGGCAGCGCCCGACATGTTGGCACTGGCCAAGCAGAAGAACTGCCTGGCCTGCCACGCGGTGGACGCCAAGATTGTCGGTCCGTCCTACAAGGCGGTAGCCGAGAAATACGCCGGCAAGCCCGGTGCCGAGCAGATGCTGGTCAACGCCGTGCTGCACGGCCATGTCGGCACCTGGGGCCAGGTGCCGATGCCGCCCAACACCGACGTCACCCCGGCGCAAGCCAAGCAACTGGTCGCGTGGATCCTGAGCCTGAAATAAAACAGTCGGACAGAAAACCGGACAGCCGGGAGCGCCATCGCATGGCGTCTCGGCTGGCATGCTCACCCACAATCTCTCAGGGAGATCCCTCGATTCCGGCCTGGAACCCATGCACCACGAACTTCCTTTTTCCGGCGGCGCCAGCCGTCGCGACCGAGCCGCCGGCAAGCTCCGCAGCGCGAGCGAAGACGACGTCGCCGCCGTCTTCGACGCGGCCGCCGAACTGTTTGCCGCGCTGTCATCCCCGATGCGATTGCGCATCGTCTGCCACCTGCGCGGGCAGGACATGAATGTGCAGCAGATTGCCAACCGGATCGGCAGCAGTCAGCCCAATACCTCTCTGCATCTGCGCCAATTGCACCAGATCGGCATTGTGGATCGGGCGAGGAACGGCCAGTCGGTGACGTACCACATCCGCAACACCTTCGTGGCCGATCTGTGCGACATCGTCTGCCCAGGCCATTGAGCATCAGTTTCCGAGCGAACCCCTCGCATCATGCGCAAGGCATCCCAAGTCCACACCCCAGCAGCGCATCACGGTCCTGGCGCTGGCCGACGCCCCGATTCGCGCGGGACCGGGCTGAACCATGGGCTGCCGCTTTGCGGCCAGACTTGGATCCGCATCTCAACACTCTTGATCGATCCCGACACCCCTGAACACATGGATGACTTCGACGCCGCCAATGGGACGTTTGAACTGATCCGCAAGCGTCAGCAAACCTCCCCCAGGCGCCTCGTGGCTCCGGGACCGACGCCCGAACAAGTCCAGGCCCTGTTCGAGGCCGCGGCGCAAGCCCCGGATCATGGCCTGATCCGACCCTGGCGATTCGTCCGGGTTTCCGACGCAGCACGTGGACAACTGGGCGAGGCCTTTGCCGCGGCCTTGCTCGAGCGCGATGCCCAGGCCACCCCGCAACAACTCCAGGATGCGCGGGACAAGGCACAGCGCGCTCCTTTCCTGGCCATGGCCATCGTCGAAACGCAAGGAAAAAATCCAGACATTCCCGTGGCTGAGCGCTTCGTTTCATTGGGCTGCGCGCTCCAGAACATGCTGCTCATGGCGCATGCCCAAGGATTCGGCGCCGGTCTGGTCAGCGGCCAGGCGATGCAGTCCGTGGCCTTGCGCACGCTGTTTGGGCTTGGGGCGCATGAGCAGGCTGTGTGTTTCATCGTCACTGGAGCCGTCAAAACCGCCAAGGCAAGCCGGAATCGTCCGTCCCCGGACGAGTTCGTCCGCACCCTTTGATACCCCAGGGAGATGAATCATGACGCCACAGACGTATCCCGCGAAAAGCTTCCTTTATTTCGCGCAGGCTTTTCACCATGGCGAACCCGAGCACCGGAGTTACGTCATCGCCGTGGGCTCGCTCGACGTGGTGGATCGCTTGGCGCGGGCCGAGCGGGATCGGCATCCGGATTATGGTGTTGCGGTTTATCGGGTCACCATCGATCAGCCTGCATCGGATCATATCCATCTGATTCATTACTACAGTTCCGAAATGGGTGAGAAATGGACGGATCGGCGTGGCATGAACCTGAAACACAGTATTCTCGAATGAACATCAAACCATTGCGCGCGACCTTCCCGGTGGAGGTGTTCTTATGGATCCAAAACGTAGAATCTGGCTGATTGCCACGGGCGTCTCGGCGGCGCGCGTCAAGGCAGTTGTCGCCTCGGTCACGCAGCCAACGGCTGAGTATGGCGAGCCGCAGAGCACGCGTTGACCACGCTGTCGCGCTCAGGGTTGAGCGTGACGGGTCGGATGGGCGCCCAGTTGCGGGTGTTGGTCGACCAGCGCGCAGGGTTACGCTGCTGGGCCTTGAGGTAAAGCTCGTGACGAGCGGCCAGGATGGTTTGATTCTCGCCGGCGTGACGCTGCGCCGAACTGACGTAGCGGATACCGCTGTGGCGGTGGTTGTGGTTGTACCCATGCACGAAGTGGGTCGCCCAGGCCCTGGCCGCATCCAGGTTGGCGAAGCCCTTGGCGGGGAACTCCGGGCGGTACTTGGCGGTGCGGAACAGCGACTCGGCATAGGCGTTGTCGTCACTGACACGCGGCTTGGAGTACGAGGGTTTGACGCCCAGCCAGTTCAACATGGCCAGCACCGTGGTGGCCTTGAGGGTGGAGCCGTTGTCGCCGTGTAGCACCGGTTTGGCGCCCATGGCGGCGATGCCTTCGGCCAGCGCGGTGCGGCGCACCAGGTGCGCCGCGTGATCGGCGTCGTCGCTGTCGTGGACCTACCAGCCCACGATCTTGCGGCTGTACAAATCCAGGGTCAGGTATAGGTAGAACCAGCGGCCCATGACCACTGCGGGCAGGTAGGTCATGTCCCAGCACCAAACTTGGCGCGCTGCTGCAGCGATGTGGGTGGTCGGCGGCCGGGTGGCTTTGGGCGCCTTGGCGCGGCCACGGCGCGCATTCTGCCCATGCGCGCGCAGCACCCGGGCGAAGCTGGACTCGCTGGCCAGGTAGACGCCCTCGTCGGCCAGCATGGGCACGATGCGAGCCGGCGGCACGTCGGCCAAGCGCGGCTCGTTGGCCACGGCCAGGATGCGTTGACGCTCCGCGGGGCTCAGGGCATGCCTGGGCGCCGGGTGCACGGCTTGCGGCCTGCCATCGCCTGCGCTCAGCCCTTCCCGTGCCTTCCAGCGCTGCAAGGTGCGCAGTTCGATGCCGGCCGTCTGGCAAGCCGGGCGCAGCCGCGCGCCGGCAGCGTGTGCGGCATCGATGTTTTGGGCCAGGGTTTGGCGATCTTCGAGGCCGATCATTCGTCCTCGCCCTTGTTGAAGATCGCCGCGACTTTTTTTTGACAGCACCAGCAAGGCCGCCGTCTCCGCCAGCGCCCGTTCCTTGCGCAGCAGGTCGCGCTCAAGCTCCTTGATGCGCTTGCGGTCTGTTGTCATGAGCCCGCCTCGTATCCTGGCACGTGCGAGGGACGCTTCAAGCCAGACCCAGACGCAGGGCGAGCGCAGCCAGCGTGATCAGCAGGACGGGCATGGTCAGGAGGACGCCCACCTTGAAGTAATACCCCCAAGTGATCGTCATTCCCTTGCGCGCC
>DAIDKG010000156.1 GCA_027450125.1 Bordetella sp.
CGTGGGCCATGGCGAGATCTTCGGCCTGCTCGGCCCCAACGGCGCCGGCAAGACCACTACCTTCCGCATGCTCTGCGGCCTGCTGCCCGCCACCAGCGGCCGCCTCGAGGTGGCCGGCGTCAATTTGCGCACGGCCCGCGCCCCGCCCCGCGCGCGCATCGGCTATGTGTCGCAGCGATTCGCACTCTACGGCAGCCTGACCGTGCGCGAGAACCTGGAGTTCTTCGGCGCCGCCTACGGGCTGCGGGGCGCGCCCTTGCGGGGGCGCGTGGCCGACGCGCTCGCCAGGTTCGATCTTGACCCGGCCGCCATCAGCGGCATCCTGCCCGGCGGCTACAAGCAGCGCCTGGCAATGGCTGCGGGCCTGCTGCACGAGCCCGACATCCTGTTCCTGGACGAGCCGACCAGCGGCATCGATCCGTTCGCGCGCCGCGCCTTCTGGCGCACCATCACCGCATTGGCGCAATCGGGCGTCACCGTGATCATCACCACGCACTTCATGGAGGAGGCGGAATACTGCGACCGCATCGCGATCCAGGACGCCGGCGAACTGCTGGCGCTCGGCACGCCGCGCGACGTGCGCGCCCTGGCCCGGGGCGCCGCCGGCGCAGACATGGACAGCGCCTTCATCGCCATCGTCGAGCAAGGACGCGCCAGGCGCCGGGCACTGGAGAACGGGGCAGGCGCATCATGAACGGCCGGAGCGACTCGGGCTTCCTGCAGCGTTTTGTCGCGCTGCTGCGCAAAGAGGCGCGGCAGATGCTGCGCGACAAAAGCAATCTGGCCGTGGGCCTGCTGCTGCCGGTCGGGCTGATCCTGCTGTTCGGCTATGGCCTGTCGTTCGACGTGAAGAACGCGCCGATCGCGCTGGTCCTGGAGGACAGCTCGCCCACTGCCCGCGACGTCGTGGCCGGTCTGCAGGGCTCGCGCTATCTCGCTCCGGTCCGCGCGCCGGACATGGCCGCGGCCGAGCGCCTGATGCGCGCGGGCAAGGTAAACGGCATCGTACGCGTGCCGATGGATTTTTCCCGCCAGCTCGTCCTGGGCAAGGCGCGGATCCAGCTGCTGCTGGACGGCGTGGACTCCAATACGGCCTCGCGGATCGAAGACTACGTAGGCGGAGCCGTTGCGGTATGGGCGCAGCGGCAGGCGGACCGGGCCGGCGGCGCGGAAAGTGCCGGCGGCACCGTGACCGTGGTGCCGCGCATGTGGTTCAACGAAGCGGGCAGCAGCGCCTGGTACCTGGTGCCCGGGCTGATCGTGCTCGTGCTCACGCTGATCGGCGCGTTCCTGACGTCCCTGCTGGTCGCCCGCGAGTGGGAGCGCGGTACGCTCGAATCGCTGTTCGTCACGCCGATGCGGCCGCTGGAACTGCTGTTGGCCAAACTCCTGCCCTATCTGGCGGTGGGCGGCATCGACCTGGCCATGTGCCTGCTGGCGGCCAGGGTGCTGTTCGAGGTGCCGATCCGCGGCTCGCTGTGGATCATCGTGTTCGCATCCCTGCTGTATCTGATGGTCTCGCTGCTGTTGGGCCTGTTCATCTCGGGCGCCTTGCGCAATCAGTTCAAGGCCAGCCAGCTGGCCCTGCTGGCCAGCTTTCTGCCCGCCACGATGCTGTCGGGTTTCGTCTTCGACCTGCGCAATGTGCCGTTCGCGGTCCAGGCCGTGAGCCAGCTGCTGCCGGCGACGCATTTCATGGGGCTGATCAAGACGCTGTTCCTGGCCGGCAACAACTGGCCGATGATTCTGCGCGAATGCGGCATTCTTGCGCTGTACGTCCTGGCGTTGGTCCTGGCCACGCACCGGACGCTGCGCAAAACCCTGGATTGACGCCATGCCCGCCTTGCTCGCCACCCTCGCCCAGCTCGGCGCCCTCATGCGCAAGGAGCTGCTCGCCGTCGTCAAGGACCCGGCAAACCGGCTGCTGCTGCTGGCCCCGGCACTGCTGCAGGCCATGCTGTTCGGCTACGGCGCCACCTACGAACTGACCAACGTTCCCTATGCAGTGCTCGACCAGAGCCGCGGCGCGGCGTCGACGCAGCTGCTGGCCCGCGTGGACGGCACCGGCTTCTTCAAGCTCGCGGCCACGCTGGAGTCGCCGCGGCAGATCGCAGAGGTCATCGACACCGGCAAGGCGGC
>DAIDKG010000157.1 GCA_027450125.1 Bordetella sp.
CGCAGCGTCGTGGTCTTGCCACAACCACTAGGGCCCAAAAATGCCACTAGTTCGCCATCTGCAATATCGAGGGAAAAGTCGCTGACGGCAACAGAACCGCCAAACTGCTTCTTGAGCTTGTTCAGAGAGACTTTAGCCACGTTGCTACACCACCTGACTGAGTTTGACGAAACGATCGGTCACCAGCATCACGACACCTAGCAACACTATTTGAACCGTCGCGACTACCGCGATGGTCGGATCAAGATTGAATTCGAGGTATTCCAGAATGGCGATGGGCAGCGTGGTATGACCTGGCCCCACAAGCGACAGCGAGAGTTCAAGGTTTTCGAATGACACGACAAAACTGAAGAGAGCCGATGCAACGATTGCCGGCCGCAGCATGGGAAGCGTGATTCGAAGCAAGGCAACGCGACCGTTGGCACCCAGATTGCGGGCGGCCTCCTCGATGGAAGGATCCAGTCCAGCCATGCTGGCGGTGACCAACTTCACAGTCCAGGGTATCGTCAGGCAAACGTGAGCGACTACCAGGCCTGCGTAGGTGCCTACGATATCCATATTGAAGAAATTCTCGGCCCCGAGATAGAACAGGTAGATTGCCACACCGGCAACGATTCCCGGAACGAGCAAGGGGGACAGCAGCAGCGTATTGACTGTGCCCGCGCCCTTGAAGCGATAGCGGCTGATGCCCACGGCAGCCAGCATGCCGATTGCAACGCCGCAAACAGCCGCCAGAAGAGCCACTTGCAGACTGAACACGAACCCATCGGCAAATGCTTGGTTCGCCCAGGCCTTGGCATACCACTTGAGCGTATAGCCGGATGGCGGGAAATAGAGAATGGCGTCTTTGAAAAAGCTCAGCCAGATCACGACGATCAATGGGCAGAGCATGAAGAAGTACATCAGGGCGACAAAGACCCGGTGCAGAAACCGGGCCCAATGGAACCGGCTACGGCGCAAGGGAGCCGGTTCGGTTGAAACTGCAGCAATTGCGGTCATGACCTTAGGCATATCCTCAGTACAGACGCCCTTGGGCAGCAAACTCACCTGCCTGGTTAGCCCATACTTCCTAATTGGTAGCACTAAAATCCTACGTTAGTTAATCCTTATAAGAAATCATGGTTAACCTGTAATTCGGCAATTGGTTCAACGGATGCACTGCGCGGCATTGCCCACCGCAGAATCATCAGCGGTATGGTGCGCCTGCGAACGCACTACCGACGAGATTGCCGTGGCAAGAACAGCAACCGCCTTCTGCTCGGCCACGACCACTGGCTCCAGATCGGCGCCGCCGGGCGGCATCTGTACCGGCACCTGCACCCGGCTGCGGCACAGCAGGCCCGCTCCCGAGCCTTGCAAAGGCCGCACCCGCCAGGTGGCGTCGATCACCGCCGGTCCGGCCGTGGAGGCATCGAACCTCTGGACATCCACCTGCACCCGCCATACCGGCAGGCCGGGCGCCGGCGCCAGCCGGCGTACGTCGGGCACGCCCAGCTGCCTGGTCATGGCGATGGACAGCGCATTGCGCAGCTCATTGGGCAGCGGCGCGCTCCAGCGATCGGAATACTGGGCCGTGAGCTCGCCGGAACCGCTGCGCAGCATGAGCTGCGGCTGGTCGGCCTGCGCCGGCACGGACACCGGCGCGATATCGATGGCGTAACTGACCGGCCCCGACGCGGGACCGTTCGCCTGCTCGGGCGCCGTCAAGGTGTAGTAGCGCACCGGCGGCGAGCCGGCGCAACCGGACAATACGGCCAGAATCGCCAGCGCGCCCAGCAGCCGGCCGGGGATGATTTCTGCCTTTATCATGATGCAGTTCGTCGCCTCTCGTCAGTTCTTCGTCGGGCCCGCGCCCGGGATGGGATCCGGCCCCCTGCCGCGTAGCAGGGCCTCGGGATGGGCCTGCAGGTAATCGGCAAGCGCGCGCAGCGACCGGGCGGCCCGGTCGATCTGCACCATGGCGTTCTGCGTGTTGCTGGGCAGCGACGCATCGGGAGCGATCAGCTGATTGAGCGACTGCAGGGACACCTGCGCCTGCCTGAACATGTCGCGGGCCTGCGGCGCAACCTGCTTGTCCAACTGCTCCATCAGGCGCGACGTGTTGGTCAGCGTGTCGCGCAGCGCCGCGCCGATCTGGTCGAAGGGCACCTTGTCCAGCTTGTTCAGGATATTGCCCACCTGCTCCTGCAACTGGTCGAGCTGGCCCGGCACCGTGGGAATGATGGGCGGATCGGTATGCGAAAACTGCACAGGCGGCGCATTGGGGAAATTGTCGATGGCCACATAGAGCTGCCCGCTGAGCAGGTTGACCGGCCGCAATTGCGCGCGCATGCCGTAGCGGATCATCGCGGCCAGCATCTGATCGGCGGAGGCCTTCCTGTCTCCGCCGAAGCGGGTCTCGATGTTTTCAAGCGCATGCCCCAGCGATTCGGGATACAGCGTGGCATCGACCACCGAGTACAGGTGCCGCTTCTTCATATCGTAGGCAATGTCGATCGCCGTGACCCTGCCCAGGGCGATGCCCTGGAATTCGACCGTGGCACCTACCGACAGCCCTCGCACCGACTGGTCGAAACGCATCTGCACGGGGTAGGCGAAGCCGCGCGGCACGGACTTGGCCTCGGCCTGGCTGCCGTACAGCTTGAATTCCGTGTCTGCGGCGGCCGGCTTGTCGTGGCCTTCATCGGCCGGCGTATCGAAGGCGACCCCGCCGAGAAGCAGTGAAACCAACGACTCGGTGCGCATCTTCACCCCATCGCCGTTGACCGACACGTCCACGCCGCTGGCGTTCCAGAAGCGCGTCTTGCGCGTCACGAAACGGTCGTTGGGCGCATCGACGAATACGTCGACGTCCACCGCCGCGCCCGAAGGCTCAAGGCGGTAGCCTACGACGCGCCCGACGCTGATGCGACGGAAATAAACCGGCGACCCTACGTCCAGCGAGCCCAGGTTCTCGGCTCTGAGCGTGAAAATCTTGCCGGCGCGGTCGTGCGTGATGGGAGGCGGCGTTTCCAGCCCGACGAAATCGTCCTGCTCGACCGCGTTGGCCTTCTTGGGCACGTCCACATCGATATAGGCACCCGACAGCAGCGTGCCCAGTCCGGACACGCCGCTGAACCCGAGGCGCGGCCGCACCACCCAGAAACGCGTGCCCTGGCGCGCGATATCGGCAGCATCCTTGTTCAGTGCGGCTTCGACCATCACCTTGCTTCGATCTGCACTGAAGTAGATGCGCTGCACCGTGCCTATCACCACGTCCTTGTAGCGCACCTGGGTCTGGCCCGCGACCAGGCCTTCGGCGGTGTCGAACTGGATAGTGATGTCGGGCCCGGCCTTCAGCCACGCATGCACCACCATGGACAGGCCCGCCAGCGCCGCCACCAGCGGCACGAGCCAGATCCAGGAAATGCGGCTCCTGGATTTGCGCACTGCGGCGGAAAGCACGACGGGTTGGTCCGGCGTTGGCGTCTGGTCAACCATTCAATGCGACTCCTTCAATTGCGCCGATGCGCCGGTTGAATGCTCGGCGTCCCAGGCGCTGCGCGGATCGAAGCTCATGGCGGCCAGCATGGTCAGCACCACCACCAGGCCGAACGCCGCCGCGCCAGCGTCCGTGCTAATGCGCATCAGCCCGGGGAAATTCGCCAGCGCCGACAACAGGATCACGACGAACACGTCGAGCATGGACCACTGGCCGATGATTTCGACCATTTCGTACATGCGCGTACGGGCCCGCAGGCCCGTGGCATCGCCCCATTGCACGCGCAGGACCAGCAGCAGCAGGGCCAGCAACTTGGTCATCGGCACGACCACGCTGGCCACGAAGACGATGAGCGCGATGTCCCAGGCCCCACCCTGCCAGAGTTCGACAACGCCACCCAGGATGGTGTGATCGCTGTCGCCCACGACCGTAGCGATGCGCATGACGGGCAGGATGTTGGCCGGGATGTAGAGAATGGCCGCAGCCAGCATCAGCGCCCAGGTGCGCGCCAGCGAATGGGGCTTGCGCCGATGCAGCACGGCATGGCAGCGCGCGCAGCGCTGCGCGCGGCCATCGGCATCGGACATGGGCTCGGCCAGGTCCTGCACCAGGCCGCAGGCATGGCAGCCCGCTAGCAGATGGCCCGGCTTGCATGGCGGCTCGGGCGCATGCGCCAGGCCGGCATCCTCCGCATGGCGCCACAGCGCCTGGGGAGTAAGGCGGCCCACGATGGTGAGCAGCACGGTGAGCACGCCGAAGGCCGGCAACCCCAGGCCCACATGCACCTGCACCGAACCGGCCAGCTTGACCAGAGACACGATCAGGCCCAGCAGGAACACC
>DAIDKG010000158.1 GCA_027450125.1 Bordetella sp.
CCTCGCCGGCAAAGGGCCCGAAGTTCTGGCGATAAGGAGCGCTGAAGCCGGTCAGCGTCGCGCCCAGGAGCGTGCGGCCGTGGAAGCCGCCGCGAAAGGAGATGATACCGGGCACGTTGCGATAGGCCCGCGCGATCTTGATGGCGTTCTCGACCGCTTCCGCGCCGGTGGTGACGAGCAGGGTCTTGTAGGGTTCGCTGCCGCCGATCAGCTTGTTGAGCCTGGCGGCCAGGTCGACATAGACGTCATAGCCCGCGACCTGGAAGGCCGCGTGCGAGACGCGCTCGAGCTGCTTGTGCACGGCCGCCACGACCTTGGGGTGGTTGTGGCCGATGTTCTGCACGCCGATGCCGCCCACGAAGTCGATGTAGCGGCGGCCCTCGACGTCCCAGAGCAGCGATCCTTGCGCCTTGTCGGCAAAGACGGGATGCGCGGTGACAACGCCTTGCGGCACATTCTGGACGCGGGATGCGAGATAGGCTTGGTTGGTTCGGGTCATTGCGGTATTACCTCTTCGGTAGTGAGGCGCGGCGTATCGGCCACGCCATGATGGCCGGTGGAAAAATGCGGCGCGGATTGCGGCGTGCTGCCGGCGTGCTCGGCCAGGACCTGGGCCAGGTGCCGGGCGCGGCGACCGCTCAGCTTGCCGATCTGGGCGCGACAGCTGAAGCCGTCGGCCACCAGTTCTGCCTGCCCGGGTACCTGCGCCAGCTTGGGCAGCAACTCGAGCTCGCCGACGCGGCGCGCCACGTCGGCCGTCTTGGCGTGATAGCCGAAAGCGCCCGCCATGCCGCAGCAACCGGTGTCGAGCACCTTGGCACCGAGCGTTTGTTCGGCGCCCGTGCCGCCGCAGGCGCGGTGATGGCAATGCGCGTGCACATGGGCCTGCACCGCTTCAGGCAGGATCAGGTCCGCGTCACGCGCGAACTCGGCCATGGTGCGGGTCAGTCCGGCCAGCCGCTTTGCGCGCGGATCGTGCGCCAGCAGCGCGGGCATCTCGTCGCGAAATACCGACAGGCAGCTGGGCTCCAGCACCAGGACGGGAACGCCGGCCGCCAGGGGTTCGGCCAGCAGGTCCAGTATCTCCAGCAGATTTCCCCGCGCCTGGTCGAGCAGGCCGGAATCGTAGAAGGGACGGCCGCAGCAGATGTGCCGCTCGGTCAGGCGCGGCCGGTAACCGGCCGCCCGCACGACCGCCACGGCAGCCTGCAGCACGTCCGGCGTGAAGCCGTTGTTGAAGGTGTCGGTCCAGACGATGACGTCCTCGGCGCCGTAGGGCTGGCGATCGGCCTGCAGGGTCCGCGCCGCCGGCATGCGGCGAAACGCCTTGCGCGCGATCTTGGGAAAAGCTACGTCGCCGGCCAGGCCGAACACCTTGCCCACGCGCCGCAGAACGGCATTGCCCAGCACGCCATTGACCAGGCCGCTCACGCGCGTGGCGGCAGGCAGCCACTGGCCCAGCCGGCCGACCATCGCATCCATGGGCGCGCGCAGCCGATTGCGGTAATAGCGGTACAGGAATTCGCTGCGGTACTTGGGGATGTCCACATGCGTGGGGCAGTCGTTCTTGCAGCCCTTGCAAGACAGGCATAGATCCATCGAGTCCTTGACGGCCTTGGCGTCCTGCTCCTCGCTGATCACGCTGCCCTTGAGCAGCTCGAAAAACAGGCGTGCCCGGCCGCGCGTGGAATAGCTTTCCTCGCGCGTGGCCTTGAAGCTCGGACACATGGTGCCGCCGTCGAGCGAGCGGCACTTGCCCATACCGATGCAGCGCTCGGTTTCGCGGCCGTAGCCGGCGCCGGGCTCCTCGCCCATGGGGTAGGTGAACAGGCCGCGCACCGGCGATCGCGCATAGTCCGGCCCCATGCGCAGATTGGCGTCCACTGGCATGGCGTCGATGAGCTTGCCCGGATTCATCAGCCCGGCCGGGTCCCACAAGGACTTGAACTCGCGAAAGGCCTGCATCAGCCGCGGCGGGAACATGAGATGCAGGAACTCGCCCTTGGCCTGGCCGTCGCCGTGCTCGCCCGAGAGCGAGCCCTGGTATTTGACGACCAGGGCGGCGGCTTCGCCGAGAAAGGCGCGCCAGTCCTGCACGCCACGTTTGGAACGCAGGTCGAAGGTGATGCGCGAGTGGATGCAGCCGTCGCCGAAATGGCCGTACATATTGGTCTTGTAGCCGTAGCGCTCGACCAGCGCCGAGAATTCGCGCAGGTACTTGCCCAGCAGCGCGGGCTCCACGGCGGCGTCTTCCCAGCCGACGGTGGGATCGGGCTGACCGTTGACGCGCGAGAGCGAGGTGGCCGAAGCGCCGGTCTCGCGGATGGTCCACAGGCGGTTCATCAGCGATGCGTCGCTTACCAGGCGCGTACGCGGCCGGCTCGCGAGGCCTTGCGCCACGGCCATGGCTTTCTGTGCCTGAGCCACGACCTCGGTGCGGTCGTTCGCGCCGAACTCCACCAGCAGCCAGGCCTTGCCTTCGGGCAGTTCGGCAATGTCGTCGAGCTTGAGGCCCAGTTCTTTCAAACCACCGACGATGCCGTGGTCCAGGCCCTCCATGGCAATGGCGCCCAGGGGCAGCAGCTCGGGCACACTGTCGGCAGCCTCGAATATGGAGTCGAACCCCAGCACGACCAGCACCCGCTGCGCCCGGCCTTCGACCAGCGTGGTCTCGGCGCGCAGCACGGTGGCGCATGTGCCTTCGGAGCCGACCAGCGCGCGGGCGATGTTGAAGCCGTTCTCGGGCAGAAGCTGGTCCAGGTTGTAGCCCGACACGCGGCGCTTGAGCCTGGGAAAGCCCTGTCGGATGTCGTCGGCGTAGCGCGTGGCCAGTTCCTTCAGGCCGCGCACGATGCGCGCCCGCTCGCCGCCCGCGGCCAGGTGCCCGGCGTACTCGGTTTCGTCGGTCGGGCCGACCCAGAAGCGCTCGCCCGTGATGGTCAGCACTTCCAGGCGCTCGATGTTCTCGACCGTCTTACCGGCCATGACCGAGTGCGCGCCGCAGGAGTTGTTGCCTATCATGCCGCCCAGCGTGCAGCGACTGTGCGTGGCCGGATCGGGACCGAAGGTCAGGCCATGGTCCGCCGCGGCCTTCTTGAGCTGGTCGCAGATCACGCCTGGCTGCACGCGGGCCACGCCGCGCTGCGCATCGATGTGCTCGATGGCGTTCAGATACTTGGAGTGGTCGATGCACACGGCCTCGTTGACCGCCTGCCCGCACATGGACGTGCCCGCGCCGCGCGGCAGCACGGCGATGCCCAGCTCGCCGCAGGCGCGCACGGCGGCTTCCAGGTCCTGCATGCTGTGCGGGATCACCACGCCCAGCGGCGGCTGCCGGTAGTTGGATGCCTCCGAGGCGTAGAGCGCGCGGCTGGCGGCGTCGAACCGCAGCTCGGCAGTGGTCC
>DAIDKG010000159.1 GCA_027450125.1 Bordetella sp.
TTCGGCTTCGCCCACGAATACGACATCGAGCGCAAGTTCCGCGAAACCCGCCTCTACCAGGTCGCCCCCATCTCCACCAACCTGATCCTGTCCTACGTCGCCGAACACGTGCTGGGTCTGCCTCGCTCGTTCTGATCATGCGCACTCCTGCATCTGCAGTACAGCCGGCTGCGTGACGCTGCGCCATGACTTTCGCCAGCCATCCAAGCGCCGAACTCGCTGCCTTCGCCAGCACTTTGCGATACGAGCAGATCCCGGGCGATGTTTTGCAGCGTTGTAAGGCGCTCTTGCTAGACAGCCTGGGTAACAGCCTGGCAGGTGCGCGGTCGCGCCCGGTTCTGTCCATGGAAAAATTCGCAATATCCATGGGGCCAGGTGACGGATCATCGGAAGTCCTGATCTCGCGTCGCAAGACCTCGCCCATGTTTGCCGCCATGGTCAACGCCGCGTCCGCCCACATGCTCGAGCTGGATGACGTTCACAACGGTGCGGTATTGCATCCAGGCACGGTCGTCTTCCCCGCCATATTGGCCATGGCACAGGCGTTGGGGGCATCGGGCAAAGCATTCCTGACTGCAGCGGTGGCGGGCTACGAGGTCGGGATCCGGGTGGGAGAATTTCTCGGCCGTTCACACTACAAGGTATTTCACACCACGGCCACGGCAGGCACGCTGGCCGCCGCCGCCGCTGCAGGCCGGTTGCTCGAGTTGAGCCCCGGCCAGATGCTCGATGCCTTCGGTTCGGCAGGCACGCAGGCCGCCGGGCTGTGGGAATTTCTGCGCGACGCCGCCGATGCAAAGCAACTGCACAGTTCCAATGCGGTGGTAAACGGCATGAAAGCGGCCTATCTGGCCCAGGACGGTTTCACGGGCGCCAAGCGCATCCTGGAAGGCGCGCAAGGCATGGCGGCGGGCATGTCCACCGACGCCGATCCAGCCAGACTCACGGATAGGCTGGGCACGCGGTGGGCGCTGGCTGAAACGTCATTCAAATACCACGCTGCGTGCCGCCACACGCATCCTGCCGCCGATGCGCTGCTCAGCGTGATGCGAGAGCACTCATTACAGAGTTCGAAGATCGCGCACATCGTGGCGCATGTGCATCAGAGCGCCCTCGACATACTGGGCCCGATCGCACAACCGGCAACAGTGCTGCAGTCGAAATTCTGCATGGGACATGTGTTGGCTATTGTTGCGCTACGCGGCCGCGCCGGTCTGTGCGAACTCGACGCGTGTTTCGCTGACCCGGAAGTTCTGTCTTTGCGCGGGAAAATCCAGATGCGCCTGGATGAAGAAGTCGAGGCTTGCTATCCCGTGCGATGGATCGGCAAAGTCACGGTAACCACGACGGACGGCCGCCAACTCGACGGGCGCGTGGACGAGCCCAAGGGCGATCCAGGAAACAGCCTGACGCAAGCCGAGATCGAGGAAAAATTCTCGCAGCTGGCCACCTATGCCGGGGCTACAAGCCTTGGCGAGGTACCGCGACTGGTGGAGTGGGCCTGGAATCTGGATAACACCGTGCAAGTCGGCATGATCCTGAACACCTGATGCCTGCTGCAACCAAGTATAGGCCCTCGGAGATCAGGCCAGCATCTCGCGCACCATCGGCACCACCTGGCGGCCATACAGCTCGATGCCGCGCATCAGGGTTTCGTGCGGCGTGGGGCCGGCCGAATACTTGAGCTGAAAGCGGCTGGCCCGTAGCGCCCGCACGGTGGCCGCGATCTTGCGCGCCACGGTCAAGGGCGAACCCACATAGAGCGAGCCATGCTCGATCTCGCGCTCGTATTCTTCGCGCCGCATCGGCTGCCAGCCGCGCTCGCCGCCGATGCGGTCGCGATTGGCCTTGAAGCCCGGCCAGAACTCCTCCTGCGCCTGTTCGTCGGTGTCGGCCACATAGCCCGGCGAATGCACCCCCACGGCCTGTACCGGTCGGCCGTATTGCGCGAGGGACTGGTGATAGAGATCGACATAGGGCGCAAAGCGCCGCGGATCGCCGCCGATGATGGCCAGCATCAGCGGAAAACCGTAATGCGCGGCGCGCACCACCGACTGCGGGCTGCCGCCCACGCCGACCCAGGTCTTGAGCGTGCCGTGTTCGACGGTGGGATAGACCGATTGCCCATGCAGCGCGGCGCGCAGACGCCCCTGCCAGGTCACCGGCTTTTGCTCGAGCAGGGCCGCGAACAGGTCTAGCTTTTCTTCGAACAACGCCTCGTATTGCTGCAGGTCGTAGCCGAACAGCGGAAAGGACTCGGTAAAGGAACCGCGGCCGAGTATGACCTCGGCGCGGCCATTCGATACGGCGTCCACAGTGGCGAACCGCTGGAAGACGCGAACCGGATCGTCCGAACTGAGCACCGTGACGGCCGAACCCAGGCGGATGCGGTCGGTGCGCGCGGCCATCGCCGCCAGCACCACCTCGGGCGCCGACACCGCGAAATCGGGCCGGTGGTGCTCGCCCACGCCGATGAAATCCAGGCCGACCTGGTCGGCGAGCACCGCTTCGTCGACCAGGTTGCGGATGACCTGCGCGTGCGGCAGGGGTGTGCCGGCCGGGTC
>DAIDKG010000160.1 GCA_027450125.1 Bordetella sp.
CTTCGACAGGCTGGCCGACGAGTTCGCCGCGCGTGAAGCCGTTCTCATGGGCGGGTCGGTCGACAACGAATTCGTCAAGCTGGCCTGGCGCCGCGAGCACCCGGACCTGGACAAGCTGGGCCACTACCAGTTCGGCGACACTAGCGGTTCGCTCATCGACCAGCTGGGCGTGCGCGAAAAAGACAGCGGCGTGGCGCTGCGCGCCACCTTCATCCTCGACCCCGACAACACCATCCAGCACGTGTCGGTCAACAACCTGGACGTCGGCCGCAACCCCGAGGAAGTCCTGCGCGTGCTCGACGGCCTGCAGACCGGCGGCATGTGCGCCTGCAACCGCAAAGTGGGCGGCGATACGCTTTGAGTCCCGCCCGGCGGCGGCGTGAAGATCAGGGCCCGCCGCTGTTGTCCGCCGCGGGAATGCGGCCCAGCATCGCCACGGCCGTCACGGCGATGCCTTCCTTGCGTCCCAGATAGCCCAGGCCTTCGTTGGTCTTGGCCTTGATGTTGACCTGGCCGGGTTCGAGCTCCAGATCGGCCGCGATATTGGCCGCCATGGCTTGGGCGTGAGGGCCGATCCTGGGCGCCTGCGCATGCACCGTCGCGTCCAGGTTGATCACGACCCATCTCGCCTGGCGCACCTTGGCCATGGCCGCGCGCAGCAGCATGCGGCTGTCGGCGCCTTCGTATGCGGGATCGGTATCGGGAAAATGCCGGCCTATGTCGCCCAGCCCAGCCGCGCCCAGTATCGCGTCGGTCACGGCATGCAGCAGCGCATCGGCATCGGAATGGCCCTGCAGGCCGTGGGTATGCGGGATCGTCACGCCGCCCAGCACGAGCGGGCGTCCCTGCACCAGCGCGTGGACATCGAATCCCTGGCCTACGCGAAAAGGAAAGTTCATAGCCATTTTTCCATCAGGTCGAAATCATCGGGCCAGGTCACCTTGAAATTGCGAGCATGTCCGCGCACCAGCCGGGGCATGCGTCCCGCGGCTTCCATCGCCGACGCTTCGTCGGTGACGGGCGCACTTGCAGCCAGCGCGGTCTTCAAGGCATCGCGCAGCATGCCGGCACGAAACATCTGAGGCGTCTGCGCCAGCCACAGGCCATCCCGGTCCACGGTGCGTACCGCGGTTTCGCGGCCATCGGCCTGTACCACCGCCTGCTTGACCGTATCGGGCACGGGCAGGGCCAGCAAGCCGCCCACCGGATCCTGCAGGCAGTCATCTATCAAACGCGCCAGGGCCTGCGCCGGCAGGCCGGGACGCGCGGCATCGTGCACCAGCACCCAGTCGGAATCGACCGCGCCGCTGTCGCTCAGGGCCGCCGCCACGGTATCGGCGCGGGTCGGTCCGCCGCAAGGCCGCCACACCGTGCGCGGCAGCCCGGCCAAGGCATCGGCCACCCAGCCGTCGCCCTGCGATACAGCCACGCGCACCTGGGCGATGCGCGGATCGGCCAGCAGGGCCTGGACCGCCAGGCGCAGCATGGGCTGCCCCTTGAGCAGGCGATATTGCTTGGGCCGGTCGCCGCCGGCGCGGGCCCCCACGCCGGCGGCGGGGACCAGAGCGATCAAGGAATCGGTCATAAGTGAGGGCCATTTTATAATCACAGCCCTGATGGCTGATTCCGCTCCCCACCCTACCCCCGTCGCGCCGCTGCCCGTCGACGGCACCCTTGCCGACACGCTCGCCGCCCTGAAACCCGGCACCCGCTATGCCAGGCCTCGCCCGCCCGGGTCGGCGGACGGCTGGATGCTGGCCACCCTGGCGCAAAAGGCAGGCCGCCCCCTGGTCGTCTTTACCGCCGACCCGCTCGAAGCCCAGCGCCTGGCCGAGGAAATCCCGCTCTACGCGCCGGGCCTGCGGGTGCGGCAGTTGCCCGATTGGGAAACCCTGCCCTACGACGTGTTCTCGCCGCACCAGGACCTGATCTCGGAACGCCTGCGCACGCTCAACGCGCTGATCAGGCACGAGGTCGACCTGCTGACCGTGCCCGTGACCACGGCGCTGTATCGGCTGGCGCCGCCCGCCTTTCTGGCGGCCTACACCTTTTCTTTCCGCCAGAAGGACAAGCTCGACGAGAATGCCCTGCGCGCCCAACTGGTGCTGGCCAACTACACCCACGTCACCCAGGTCACGGCGCCCGGCGAGTTCTGCCTGCGCGGCGGGCTGATCGACCTCTTTCCCATGGGCTCGGCAGTGCCCTACCGGCTCGACCTGTTCGACGACGAGATCGAGTCCATCCGCGCCTTCGACGTCGACACGCAGCGCAGCCTCTATCCCGTGCGTGAAGTGCAACTGCTGCCCGGCCGGGAATTTCCCATGGACGAGGCGGCCCGCAACCACTTCCGCGCGCGCTTTCGCGAAGTGTTCGAAGGCGATCCCTCGCGCGCCGTACCGTACCGCGACATCGGCAACGGCATTGCGTTCGCCGGCGTCGAATACTACCTGCCGCTCTTTTTCGAACAGACGGCCACGCTGTTCGACTACCTCGCGCCCGACACCATCACCGTCACGCTGGGCGACGTCGACAACGCGATGCTGCGCTTCGCGCAGGACACGGCCAGCCGCCACCAGTTCCTCAAGAGCGATCGCGAACGGCCCGTGCTGGCGCCGCCGGCGCTCTTTCTCGACCAGGAAGGACTTTTCGCGCGCCTGCGCAGCTTCCCGCGGCTGGCGATAGGCGACGACCGCAAGCCGTCGGCGCCTGCTGCCGGGCCGCCCCAGGACGGACACGCGCCCTCGGCGGGCAAGCACGATGAGCGCGGCGTGGAGGCGATCTTCGCGCCCGCCCCCGATGTCGCGGTTGCGCGGCGCGCCGAAGATCCCGTCGCCAAGCTGCGCGCCCTGCTCGGCCGGTCCGAGCGCGTACTGCTGTGCGCCGACTCGGCCGGCCGGCGCGAAACCCTGGCGCAGATGCTGGCCGAACAGGACCTGGCGCCCGACCTGCAGACCGACACCATCCAGGCCTTCCTGTCGGCGCAGGCGCATTTCGGCCTGGCCGTGGCGCCCCTGGCCGGCGGCTTCGCCATCCCCGCCGGCGGCCTGGTCTTTCTCACCGAGAACGACCTATATCCCGGGCACGCGGCCGCCCACCGCGGCAAGCGCTCGCAGGAACGCACCAGCAACGTCGAGGCCATGGTGCGCGACCTGGCCGAGCTGCGCGAAGGCGATCCGGTAGTGCACGCCCAGCACGGCATCGGCCGCTACCACGGCCTGGTCAACATGGACATGGGCGAAGGCGAGATGGAGTTCCTGCATCTCGAATACGCCAGCGGCAGCACGCTCTACGTGCCCGTCTCGCAGTTGCACGTCATTGCCCGCTACAGCGGCGCAGACCCCGAAGCCGCGCCGCTGCACCAGCTGGGTTCGGGGCAATGGGACAAGGCGCGCCGCAAGGCGGCCAGGCAAGTGCGCGACACGGCAGCCGAGCTGCTTGCCCTGTACGCCCAGCGCGCCGCGCGCGAGGGCTACGCCTTCAAGCTGCCGCTCACCGACTACGAGGCTTTTGCCGAAGGCTTCGGCTTTGACGAGACGCCGGACCAGTCCGCCGCCATCCAGGCAGTCATCGCCGACATGACATCGGGCAAGCCCATGGACCGACTGGTTTGCGGCGACGTGGGCTTCGGCAAGACCGAGGTGGCCCTGCGCGCCGCGTTCCTGGCGGTGGCCAACGGCAGGCAGGTCGCCCTGCTCTGCCCCACCACGCTGCTAGCCGAGCAGCATGCGCAGACCTTCGCCGACCGCTTTGCCGACTGGCCCGTGCGCGTGGTGGAGCTGTCGCGCTTTCGCTCGCCGAAGGAAGTCGCGGCCGCGGTCGAGGGCATCAACGACGGCCGCGTCGACATCGTCATCGGCACGCACAAGATCCTCTCCAAGGACGTCAAATTCAAGCGTCTGGGCCTGGTCATCATCGACGAGGAGCACCGCTTCGGCGTGCGCCAGAAGGAATCGCTCAAGTCCCTGCGCGCCGAAGTCGACGTGCTTACCCTCACCGCCACGCCCATCCCGCGCACGCTGGGCATGTCGCTCGAAGGCATACGCGATTTCTCCGTCATCGCCACGGCACCGCAAAAGCGCCTGGCCATCAAGACGTTCGTGCGCCGCGAAGACGGCAGCACCGTGCGCGAAGCCCTGCTGCGCGAACTCAAGCGCGGCGGCCAGGCCTATTTCCTGCACAACGAAGTCGAGACCATCCACAACCGCCGCGCGCGCCTGCAGGAACTGGTACCCGAAGCCCGCATCGGCGTGGCGCACGGCCAGATGCCCGAGCGCGAACTCGAACAGGTGATGAAAGACTTCTACCAGCAGCGCTTCAACGTGCTGCTGTGCACCACCATCATCGAGACCGGCATCGACGTGCCCTCGGCCAACACCATCGTGATCCACCGCGCCGACCGTTTCGGACTGGCCCAGCTGCACCAGTTGCGCGGCCGCGTGGGCCGCTCGCACCACCAGGCCTACGCCTACCTGCTCACGCCGGGCGACGACGCCATCACGTCCAACGCGAAAAAGCGCCTGGAAGCCATCCAGGCCATGGAAGAGCTGGGCGCGGGCTTCTACCTGGCCATGCACGATCTGGAAATCCGCGGCACCGGCGAAATCCTGGGCGATTCGCAGTCGGGCAACATCCAGGAAGTGGGCTTTTCCATGTACAACGAAATGCTCAACGAGGCCGTGCGCGCGCTGAAGGCCGGCGAAGAGCCCGACCTGGACGCGCCGTTCAATCTGGCCTGCGAGGTCAACCTGCATGCCCCCGCGCTGCTGCCCTCGGACTATTGCGCCGACGTGCACGGCCGCCTGGCCATCTACAAGCGTCTGTCGCACGCGCAGGACGAGGACGACCTCATCGCCATCCAGGAAGAGCTCATCGACCGCTTCGGCAAACTGCCCGAGTCGGCGCAGACCCTGCTCGCCACCCATCGCATCCGCCTGTGGGCCGAGCCGCTGGGCATCGTCAAGATCGACGCGAGCGAAACGCAGGCCCTGCTGCAGTTCGGCCCCAAAACGACGGTGGACCCGGTGCGCATGATCGAACTGGTGCAAAGACAAAAGCACATCCGCTTCTCCGGCCAGGACAAGCTGCGCGTGGAATTCACCGCCCAGCAGGTCGGCCAGCGCGTGGACGCAATCAAAGGACTCCTGAGGGCATTGCGTTAACCTGAGACGCCTATGAGGCGTGTCGAACCCGAGATGCTTCAGTCCGTCCAGGCCCGCGATTCCCGTGGGCGCGCCTAAGTGGCGGGGCAGTCCGCGCAGCGGACTTTGGCCGCCTAAGGCGGCGGCCAAACCCGTCACTTCGAAGCGGACACGGGAATCGCGGGCCTGGACGGACGCCTGAAGAACTCAGTTTTTTTGCAGAACA
>DAIDKG010000161.1 GCA_027450125.1 Bordetella sp.
CGAGCAGATCGAGGTCGCGCTCGACCAGGGCGCTCTTGGTGACGAGCGTGAGCGGATGGCGGGTTTCGAGCATGAGCTCGAGCAGGCCGCGCGTCAGGCGCCATTGCCGCTCGATAGGCTGGTAGATATCGGTAGCCGAACCCAGGTTGATGGGCGAGACGCGATGGCCGGGCTTGGCCAGTTCGGCGCGCAGCGCCGCGACGGCATTGACCTTGGCGGTCAGCTTGGTTTCGAAATCGAGCCCGGGCGAATACCCCAGATAGGCATGCGTCGGGCGTGCGTAACAGTAGGCGCAACCGTGCTCGCAGCCCCGGTAGGGGTTGACCGCCAGCTCGAAGGGAATGTCGGGGGAATCATTGCGGGAGAGCAGTGTGCGGACCTGCTCGGGGCGCACCTGCGTGGCGGGCGCCGGTGCGGTGTCGTCCGCCGTGCTGTCGTAATCGGTGGCAGGCTCGGCCGCCCACGCGTTTTCTAGCGGGTCGACGCGGGTATCCGACTGGTAGCGGTGCCCCACATTAGTAACCGCACCCCGGCCGCGCAAGGCGGCGGGGGCGGTAGCCGGGGACCCAGAACCGGCGGAAACAGCGAAAGAGGAACGATCGATGTTTGCCATGAAAGTACTGTATAAAAAAACAGTACTTTTTGCAAGCAGTCCATCGCCCTCAAATCGACGAACTCAATTTACTCCAAGAAAAGCCGGCTGGAGAACTATCGATTTCGTCTGATGAAAAAACCTTCAAAAATAACTATAACCTATTGTTTTTAAATAATTTATCAACAAAGCAACAGAGCAGAAATTTATTCATTGACCCGGGTCGGCCATTGCTGTTATCGGCTTATTGACTGCCCCTGTGCCGGTCGCGCACGCGGGTCGGGCACCAACGCGAGATCACTGCGGCAGCTTGCCTTTCGGAATCCCCAGATGCCTGAGCGGCGCCACGGGTTGCTGCAGCTGGTCGAACGTGCACTGCACCGCATTGTTGAAAGACACCACCACGATGGAACCCACCACGTAAAGCTTGTAGTTGGACGTGATGCGCACCGGCGGGTTGTCGCACTGGTGGCTGACGGCCTGGCTCAGGCTGCCCGGCAGCGTGTCCAGGGTTTCGCGCATGCGGTATTGCCCCAGCAGATCACGCACCCAACCCCAACCCGAGGTGAGATAGATGGGCACCAGGCGCCGCAGGAAGGGATACTTCTTCATTGTCAGGTTGAGCACCGGAGGATATCCGGCCGTGCCGTTCAGGACATAGTGCTCCAGGTCGACGCCGCGCGCCGCATAGCGCTGGTTGATGTTGACGAAGTCGTCCGCCAGGCTGGCGCTGATGCGGTGTTCATAGCTGTTCTGCGCGCGCATGGCGTAGCCGTAGACTGCCGCCAGAAGCAGCATGCTGTAGGCCGGCAAACCCAGAAGCGTCCACAGGCCGTAGCGCCGCAGGCCAGGCCAGGGCACGGCTTCCTGCCACAGCACGCACAGCAGCACCAGGCAGGCCGAGATCAGTGCCCCGATGCCCACCAGGATGCGCGGCTCGATGACGGCCTCACTGAGCAGGAGCAAGGGGCCCAGGGAACTGAGGACCAGCGCCATCGGAATGACCGGCGCCAGAAGCACCAGGCCGACGCGCCCGGCCAGGCCGCAGCGCCGCCAGGAACGGACCGCATAGCGCAGCCCGAACAGCAGGGCGATGACCAGGCCCAGCGCCAGCGCAGCCCTCAAGGGCCAGGAGCCGGTCTCGCTCAAGCCCTCGCGTATCAACTCCCAATAGCTCAGCACGTTGTCCGACAGCGCCGACCACTGCCCAGGACGCAGCAAGGCGGCGTGGTAGCTGGCGTAGACATTGTGCAGGACCACGTCGGCGATGATCTTGTACGGAATCATCGCCGCCACCGCCCGCGCCAGGCGGCCCAGAGCCTGGCGCGCGAGGGTGCCTGGCGTGGCGTCGCGCCACATCAGATAGAGGAACTCCAACACGCCGAAGACCAGGAATGCATTGAGCGACGGCTGGTACAGGCACAGCGTTCCTAGCAGGCAGAGCGCGCCCCACCCCATCCTGCGCCCATGCCACGGCGTCTCGCAGATCGCCGCGACGGCCAGAGTCAGGGCCAGCACCATGGTGAGCACGTCGAACTTGTACGACAGGTTCTCCAGGAAGAAGGGGCTGGCGCCCAGCGGAAAGGCAGCCAGCATGGCCGTCGCGGTATCGCGGATCCCGAACTTGCGCGCCACCAGCATGGCGCACCAGGAAAGAAGCAGTACGGCCAGGATCTGCGGCAGAGGCGTCAGATCGGTCAAGGGCGTGCCCATGTTGAGCGACTGCATGACCAAAGTGGTCAGCGGCCGGCCATCGCCCGTCCAGCCCGTGTAGCCGCTGTGCACGCGCCCCAGGTCGTCGACGTAGAGGCGGTCGGCATGCATGATGCAGTAGGCGACGATGCCGTTCAGGATCAGGGCAGCCTTGAAGACCGGCTTGTTCCAGCGCGGGACATCAGGATGCTGCATGGCGCTTTGCGCCGGCGAGATATTCATTGCGGGTTGCATCTCATTTTCTGTTCGCGCAAGAGCATACCCGAATAGAAAAGGCCGGACGCTGGCGCGTCCGGCCCCTAATTCCGGCCGATCTGCGGCCCGGAGTCACTTGTTGGGCTGCGGCGTGATGCGCAGATAGGGCCGCACTGCCTTGTAGCCCTTGGGGAATTTTTCCTTGAGCACGGCCTCGTCCTTGAGCGAGGGCACGATGATCACGTCATCGCCGTCCTGCCAGTTCACCGGCGTGGCCACGCTGTGGCTGTCGGTCAGCTGCAGCGAGTCGATCACGCGCAGGATCTCGTTGAAATTGCGCCCCGTGCTGGCCGGATAGGTGATGATGAGCCGCACCTTCTTGGCCGGATCGATGATGAACACCGAGCGCACGGTGAGTGTGGCGCTGGCATTGGGATGGATCATGTCGTAGAGCTCGGACACCTTGCGGTCCTCGTCGGCCAGGATGGGAAACTTCACCGTGGTCGATTGCGTGTCGTTGATGTCGTGAATCCAGTCCTTGTGGGACTGGGCGCCATCCACCGACAAGGCCAGCACCTTGACATTGCGGCGGGCGAACTCGCCGGCGAGCTTGGCGGTATAGCCCAGCTCGGTGGTGCACACCGGCGTGAAGTCGGCGGGATGCGAGAACAGCACGCCCCAGCTGTTGCCCAGGTATTCGTAGAAGCGGATGGGGCCGATGGAAGATTGCTGTTCGAAATCGGGGGCGGTGTCGCCCAGGCGTAGCTGTGCCATGGAAGCTCTCCTGCGAGGTTATGGGGCCATGTCGGTCATTCTGGCACCAAAGCGGGACAGACAAAAATAGCCTGCCCGCATAATCATATGTGAGGCTGTCTTATGTGAGACTGGCTTTTTCCCATTGCGCGCCGCAGGCCTGGGCAACGGCGCCGCCGCGCACCGCGGCAGACAGGCCCAGCGCGCGCGGCAGGATATGCGCGGCATAGAACAGGCTGGTCGCCAGCTTGCGGCGGTGATAGGCATCGGTGGAGCCTGCGGCCAGGTGCCTGCGGCAGGCCAGGGCCGCGCGCGCCATTTGCCAGCCGCCATGCACTGTGCCCGCCAGCATCAGCAAGGGCACGCTGCCCGAATACACCGCCCTGACCTGCCCTGCGGCGTTCTGCACCACATAGGCCACGGCATCTTCGTAGGCGCAGACGGCCTGCTCGAAATTCAGGCGCAGCAGATCCAGCGCATCGCGGTCTCCGGCATCGGCCTTCTGCACCTCGGCTGCCACGAGCTTGAGCGTCTCGCGCATGGCGGCGATGCAGGCATGCGCCGCCGCGCCGCCGTCGCGCACGGTCTTGCGGCCTACGAAGTCGTTGGCCTGGATGGCCGTGGTGCCTTCGTAGATGGGCAGGATGCGGGCGTCGCGGTAATGCTGGGCCGCGCCGGTTTCTTCCATGAACCCCATGCCGCCGTGCACCTGGATGCCCAGCGAAGCTACCTCCACGGCCGCTTCGGTGGAAAAACCCTTGACCACGGGCACCAGGTACTCGTACAGGGCTTGCTGGCTCGCGCGCACGGCCGCGTCGGGATGGTGGGCGCCCAGGTCGTGAGCCGCCGCGGCCACGTAGGAGACGGATCGCGCCGCCTCGGTGAGGGCCTGCATGGTCAGCAGCATGCGCTGCACGTCGGGATGGTGCGCGATCGCCACCGGACCCGCCGAACCTTCCACCGCACGGCTCTGGATGCGCTGCAGGGCATAGTCGCGCGCATGCTGGTAAGCCCGCTCGGCCAGCGCAACGCCCTGCTGCCCGACTGCAAAGCGCGCCGCGTTCATCATGATGAACATGTATTCCAGGCCGCGTTTTTCCTCGCCAACCAGATAGGCCACGGCGCCCTCGCCCACTTCGCCCTTGCCTGAACCGTAGACCAGTTCGCAGGTGGGGCTGGCGTGTATGCCCAGCTTGTGTTCGAGCTTGGCGCACCAGACGTCGTTGCGCCTGCCCAGGCTGCCGTCGTCCTGGACCAGGAACTTGGGCACGATGAAAAGCGAGATGCCCTTCACACCCGGCGGCGCGTCCGGCGTGCGCGCCAGCACCAGGTGCACGATGTTCTCGGCCTGATCATGCTCGCCATAGGTAATGAAGATTTTCTGCCCATACAGCCGATAGGTGCCGTCGTCCTGGCGCACGGCGCGCGAAGCGATCAAGGCCAGGTCCGAACCGGCCTGCGGCTCGGTCAGGTTCATGGTGCCCGACCACTGGCCGCTGACCAGCTTGGGCAGGTAGCGCTGCTGCTGCGCCTGGCTGCCCACGGTCAGCAGCGCTTCGATCACCGCATCGGTCAGCATGGGACACAGCGTGAAGGCCAGGCTGGCTGATTGAAAGCTTTCATGCACCGGCGCCGCCACCAGCTTGGGCAGCCCCTGCCCACCCCACTGCGCGGGATGCGGCAGGCCTTGCCAGCCGCCCTCGCCGTACTGCGCATAAGCCTTCGCCCAGGCAGGCAGCACATGCACCTGGCCGTCCCGCCAGACAGGCGGCTGGCGATCGCCCTGCGCGTTCAACGGCGCCACCACCTCCTGGACCAGGCGGGCGCTCTCTTCGAGTATTGCGTCGACCAGGTCGGGGCCGACCTCTTGCTGATTCGGCAACCCGAGCACATCGGCCAGGCCAGCCAGCTCATTGAGCGTGAAACGTATGTCCTGCAGTGGAACCTGATAGGCCAAGGCCGTCTCCTCGATTTATGCAGTCATTATATTTCCGGTCCCATCGCGGCAGACGCTGAAATATTTCGGCGCATTCGTCGCCGGCAGGAAGGCCGCCGGCCTCGACAGGAGCGGCCTAGCTGCCCGCCGCCGGGCCATGCGGCCAGCGCTCGCACCGTTGACGGAGCGCGCGGTGCCCGAGGGTGCCTGCCCAGTGGTCAACGCCGTCGGCTATTGCAGGAAGAACGTATTTGCGGCCCGAATCAATGCGAATGCCATGCCGGTGAGTTCGAGCCGTGCGCCGCGCTCGAAGGCGTGGTCGCCAGAACGTCGTAAAGGCTGCCGGATTCCTGATCGCCGGATCGACCGAGACCGCCGGGTCAGGCCCGGCAGCCTCGGGGCCGCGGCATGGCGCCGTCTCGCGGCCTTACAGCGCGGCAGCCAGTTCTGGCACGATCTGGAACAGATCGCCCACCAGGCCATAGTCGGCCACCCCGAAGATCGGCGCCTCCGGGTCCTTGTTGATCGCCACGATCACCTTCGAGTCCTTCATGCCCGCCAGGTGCTGGATCGCTCCCGAGATCCCCACCGCCACGTACAGCTGCGGCGCCACGATCTTGCCCGTCTGCCCCACCTGCCAGTCGTTGGGCGCATAGCCCGCGTCCACCGCCGCGCGCGAAGCGCCCATCGCCGCGCCCAGCTTGTCGGCCAGCGGCTCCAGAATCTTGAAGTTCTCGGCGCTGCCCATGCCCCGCCCGCCCGAGACCACCACCTTGGCGCCCGCCAGCTCAGGACGGTCGCTCTTGGCCACCTCCCGGCCCACGAAACTCGAGAGCCCCGAATCGGCCACCGCTTCGAGCGTTTGCACCGCAGCCGACCCACCCGTGGCCGCCACCGCGTCAAAACCCGTCGTGCGCACCGTCAGCACCTTGACCGCATCGACCGTCTGCACCGTGGCAATCGCGTTGCCCGCGTAAATCGGACGCACGAACGTGTCGGCCGACTCCACCCCGATGATGTCCGACACTTGCGCCACATCCAGCCTGGCCGCCACCCGCGGGGCCACGTTCTTGCCCGAGGCCGTGGCCGGAAACAGAATGTGGCTGTAGTCGGACGCCACGGCCAGCACCTGGGCCTGCAGGTTCTCGGCCAGGCCGTCGGCCAGCTGCGGCGCATCGGCCAGCAGCACCTTGCCCACCCCGGCCACCTGCGCGGCCGCCTCGGCCACCGCCTTCGCGTTGTGACCGGCCACCAGCACGTGCACATCGCCGCCGGCATGCTTTTGTATCTGCGCGGCCGCCGCCACGGCGTTCAGCGTCGCCCCCTTCAGATGGGCGTTATCGTGTTCGGCAATAACCAGTATCGTCATCTTCACACCACCTTCGCTTCGTTCTTGAGCTTGTCCACCAGCGCCGCCACATCGGCCACCTTGATGCCGGCCTTGCGCGCCGGCGGATCGGTCACCTTCAGCGTCTTGATGCGCGGCGCCGGATCCACGCCCAGATCGCCCGCAGTCAGCGTCTCCAGCGGCTTTTTCTTGGCCTTCATGATGTTGGGCAGCGTCACGTAGCGCGGCTCGTTCAGGCGCAGGTCCGTGGTGACAATGGCCGGCAGCTTGACCTGGATCGTCTCCAGCCCCCCGTCCACCTCGCGCGTCACCGTGGCCGTGCCCTCGCCCAGCTCGACCTTGCTGGCAAAGGTGGCCTGCGGCCAGCCCAGCAGCGCAGCCAGCATCTGGCCCGTCTGGTTCGCATCGTCGTCGATCGCCTGCTTGCCCAGAATGATCAGCTGCGGCTGCTCCTTCTCGGCCACCGCCTTGAGCAGCTTGGCCACCGCCAGCGGCTGCAGCTCGACATCGGTCTGCACCAAAATGCCGCGGTCCGCCCCGATCGCCAGCGCCGTGCGCAGCGTCTCCTGCGCCTGCGCCACACCGCACGACACCGCCACCACCTCCGTAGCCTTGCCCGACTCCCTCAACCGCGTGGCTTCCTCCACCGCAATCTCGTCGAACGGGTTCATCGACATCTTCACATTGGCGATATCCACACCGCTCTGATCGCTCTTGACGCGTACCTTGACGTTGTAGTCAACCACGCGCTTGACGGGCACAAGAATCTTCATGATTCGCTCTCTAGAAAAAAGAAGTCACGCCGAAGCGGCTGGCATCGTGAGCACGCCCTTGTCGCGCAAGGCCGCGAGTTCCGCGTCGGACAATGCCAGCAAGCGCTGCAGGACCTCGCGCGTCCCCTCGCCCAGGGTCGGCGGCGCGTTGCGTATGGGCAGGCGCCGGCCATCCAGCCGGTAGGGCGGCGCGAAGGTGTGGGTCTTGCCGGCCACAGGGTGCGGCATCTCGCGCAGCATTCCTGCCTGGCGCGTGCGCTCGCTGGTCAGCGCCTCGTGCAGACCCGAGACGCGGCCGCATGGAATGCCGGATGCCGCCAGGCGCTCGAGCAGAACCTCGCAGGGAAACTGCCGGATCACGTCCTGCATCATGGGCAGCAGCGTCAGGCGGTTCCTGGCGCGCTCGACGTTCGTGGCATAGCGCGGATCCTCGACGATGTCGGGCCGCATCACGACCCGCCTGCAGAACTTGTCGAACTGCGTGTTGTTGCCTACCGCGATGATCACCGGCCCGTCGGCCGCGTCGAACATGCCGTAGGGCACGATGGATGGATGGGCGTTGCCGTAGCGCTTGGGGGCGTGGCCCAGCAGCATGGCGTCCAGGCCGTAATAGCTGGTGACCGTGATGCCGCAGTCGTAGAGCGACATCTCGATCAGGCGTCCGCGGCCCGTGCGTTCGCGGCGAAAGAGCGCGGCCAGGACGGCCTGAGCGGCATACATGCCCGTCATCATGTCGACCACGGCCACGCCGAACTTCAGCGGCGGCTGCGCGGCTTCGCCGTTCAGCGCCATCAGCCCAGTCTCGCCCTGCAGCACCAGGTCGTAGCCGGGACGCGCGGCCTCGGGGCCGGTCGGGTCGTACCCGGAAATTGCGCAATAGACGAGATCGGGCTTGATGGCCTTGAGCCGCTCGTAGCCCAGGCCCAGCTTCTCGGCGCCGCCGTGCCTGAAATTGTGGATCACCACGTCGAATTGCGGCAAAAGCCGGTAGATCAGATCCACGCCCTCGGCCGACTGCAGATCCAGCGTGACCGAGCGCTTGTTGCGGTTCATGGCCGAGTAATACGTGGTCTCGGTCTTGCCGATGCGCATGCCCCAATCGCGGGTATCGTCGCCGCGGCCCGGATGCTCGACCTTGACGACCTCGGCGCCGAAGTCGGCCAGCGCCTGCCCGCACAGCGGTCCGGCGAACACGCGAGAAAGGTCCAGAACCCGCACGCCGTCCAGCGGCAGATCTTCGCCGTCGCGGGGCGTTTCGTTCGAACGCGTCATGTCTTGTCTCCTTGTTGTTCTATTCAGCCGCCCCGGCCGCGCAGGCCGGCAAAATCCGGCCGCCGCTTTTCCAGGAACGCGCCTATGCCTTCGCGCGACTCATCAGTCACCTGCGAACGCACCATGGACTCGGCCTCCGCATCGAGCTGCCGGGCCAGCGTGCTTTCGTAAGCCGAACCGCACAGCGACTTGATGCGGGCCATGGCCTGCTCGGGCCCGCGGGCCACGTTCGCCGCCAGTTCCAGCGCCTGCGCC
>DAIDKG010000162.1 GCA_027450125.1 Bordetella sp.
GATCACTACATCGCCAGGCGGCGGCAGGGGCGAGGGCGCGGCGGCCCGCCAATGGATGATTTCGACCCCGGCCTGGCACTGGCGCTGCGCAGCCGCGTCCATGCCGGGCTGGATGCGGGCGAAAGCCTGCAGATCGTCCACCCAGAGACGCACCTGCCAGCCCAGGCCGCGCGCCAGGCGGCGCGCCAGGCGCCAGCACACCCCGATGTCGCCGTAGTTGTCGACGACCTTGCAGAACAGGTCGGCGCGCAGGCTCATGCATGGCTCCTGATTTCATTTAGGGCACGAACTTCTGGGACTCGACACTAGTGAAAGTGCGCAGGGGCGCTGGCGGCGTCTTCGGGCAGTTCCGCATGGACCATCTCGCCCAGCGGATTGGGGAAGTGGGGAGCGCCGCAATCCTCGCAGAATTCGGGCTGCAGCACGCCAGGGATGCGGCGCACCTCGCCCACCCCGTACTCCCGCAGGAGCGCCGTGATCTCCTCGACGGCGCCGGGCTGCCCGTCGTCGATGGACTCTTCATCTTCGCGGCCATAGAGCGGCCATACGCAGCCGTAGTAGACATCGTTGCCGTGCGCGGGCGTGAAACCGATGCGGTACTCGTCCACACGGGTTTCGCCGCAACCGGCCACGACCGCGCGCAACTGGTCGGCGGGCAGGCCGACCGCGCTTTCGAGCCAATTGACGGCCGCGCGCAACGACAGCGGGCGCACGCGCCGGTCGGCTTCGCGGTTGCTGACGTAGTAGGCATCGGGCAGCAGGCACTCGATGCCGCAGCCCGGAAGCAGCCCTGCGATGGTGGGCTGTGCCTGGCTTATCCATTGCTCCAGGCAGGCGTCGCGGCTGCTGGCCGGATCCTCGGGTTGCTCCTGCCAGCGGAACAGGGCCTGGCCTTGCGGTACGGCCACCGCGGCCACCAGGTAGCGGGTGTCGGCCAGCATGTGGGCCGTTTCCGCTTCGGCATCCGGCGCCGGCCTGACGGTTTCGGCGCCCAGGGCTCGGGCAGCCAGCTTGTGCAGCCATTGCCAGGTTTCCGAGAAGGTGCGCGGCATCTGGTCCAGGCTGAGCAGGCTGGGCATCAGCTCCACGCGCACGTCGCGGCTCAGCACATGGCCGTGCAGCTGGGCGAGCAGGGCCTGCTGCGCGGCGGCGGAAATCGGGCCGGCCGGAATGGCATAGCGCGTCCAGGCCAGGATGGGCGCCACCAGCAGCAGCACATCGTGGCGTACACCGTTCTTCTCGACCTGCATGGACTCGGACTGCGTCTCGGCCTGCTCGATCAGGATTTCGTAGGCGCCGGTATCCTGCTGCGCAAGATGATCGAGCGCGGCGTCCAGCGGGCCATCCTGTCCGCCGCGCAGCAGCTTGGTGATGGCGTCGCCGATCTGGGATTCCCAGTACTGGTCTTCCACGCGGCTGCCCGAGCGGTTCAGGGCTTGGGCCAGCGTCACCAGACGCGTAGCGTCGCGGGTCAGGCGGGAGGAGGTTCGGCTGCGGGTTCGGGCCATGAATCGATTCAGACTGCGTCAAGGAAAGCTTTGTAGTTTACCCCTTGGTTCCTCACGGCCGATACGCGCGGCGGCGCGAGCGCTTGCGCGCGAGGCCGCGGGGGCCCGGCGCCATGGTCTGCGGGCATTGATGCGTCCGAGGCAACAGTGCGTGCCGCCCGGGGCGATTTATTCCGGCGCGCAAAACGTCCACAATGAAGCTGTTCATCGACCCTGCGGAGTTGCCGCCATGCGCTGGCCCGTTCTTTTCGTTTCCCATGGTTCCCCCATGCTGGCCGTCGAGCCTGGCCGTACCGGCCCCATTCTCGCGGACTGGAGCCGTTCCCTGCCCGAAAAGCCGCAGGGCATCCTGGTCGTGTCGCCGCACTGGATGACCCGCGGGCTGGCTGTCTCCACCCGCGATCAGCAAGTCGCCTGGCACGATTTCGGCGGTTTTCCCGAGGTTCTCTATCAACTGCAATACTCGGCGCCGGGCTCACCCGCCCTGGCTGCGCGCACGCGCCAGGCATTGGCCGACGCCGGGCTGCCCTCGGCCGACGACGCGCGCCGGCCCCTGGATCACGGCGCCTGGGTGCCGCTGCGGTATCTCTACCCGGACGCCGATGTTCCCGTGGTCCAGCTTTCCCTGGATGCCGGCCGCGACGCCGCTGCCCAGTACGAACTCGGACGTGCCCTGGCACCGCTGCGCGACGAAGGCGTACTCGTGATCGGTTCGGGCTCGCTCACGCACAATCTGCGCGATATCGATCGCGACGGCGCTCCGCCAGCGGACTATGTGCGGCCTTTCCAGAAATGGTACGCCGAGCGCCTGCAGCAAGGGCGCATCGATGAACTGCTGCAATGGGAGTTCGACGCGCCGCTCGCGCATCGCGCGCACCCCAGCGACGAGCATCTCATGCCGCTGTACGTGGCGCTGGGCGCCGGCAGCGGCGACCAGGCCCGTCGCCTGAACGACGAAATCAGCTACGGCGCCCTGGCCATGGATGCCTACTCTTTTGGCTGAGGCGGTCGCTCCGTGCGCAAACCGCCCTTGTCCCGGCATACCTGAAAAAAATCGCCGCGCAATTTGCGCGGCGATTTTTTGTCATCCGCCCGGCAACGGCGGGCGACGCGGGGCGATCACGCCGCCAGCAGCTGGCGCAGCACGAAGGGCAATATCCCGCCATGCTTGTAGTAATCGACCTCGATCGGCGTGTCGATCCGCAACAGCAAGGTGACCTCCTGCCTGCTGCCGTCGGGACGATGGATGGTCAGCGTCACGTCCTGCATGGGTTTGATGCCATGTTCCAGCCCGGATACGTCGAAGGTTTCCTCGCCCGTGATCTTCAGGCTCTCCACGCTGTCCCCGCCCTTGAACTGCAGGGGCAGAACGCCCATGCCCACCAGGTTGCTGCGGTGGATGCGCTCGAAGCTGCGGGCGATCACCGCCTTCACGCCCAGCAGCTGCGTGCCCTTGGCGGCCCAGTCGCGCGACGAACCCGTGCCGTACTCTTCGCCCCCGAACACCACCGTAGGCGTGCCCTGGGCGACGTATTTCATCGCCGCATCGTAGATGGACATCTGTTCGCCGCCGGGCTGGAACAGCGTATCGCCGCCTTCGAAGCGGCTGCCGTCGGCGCGAGGCGGAATCATCAGGTTCTTGATGCGCACGTTGGCGAAGGTCCCGCGCATCATGATCTCGTGATTGCCGCGCCGCGAGCCATAGCTGTTGAAATCGGCCTTGAGCACGCCATGTTCCGTCAGCCACTTGCCCGCGGGCGAGGTTTCCTTGATGGAGCCGGCTGGCGAGATGTGGTCGGTGGTGACCGAGTCGCCGAAGATGCCCAGCGCACGGGCGCCCTGGACCGTCGGCATGGCGCCGGGCGTCATGCCGAAACCCTCGAAGAAAGGTGGTTCGGCGATATAGGTGGATTCGGGCCAGTCGTAGGTCTCTCCCTTGACGCCCTTGATGTTTTCCCAAAGCTTGCCCGGCTTGGTCTTGACCTGGCCGTAGTTGTCGCGAAAAGCGTTGGGGTCCATGGCGAACTTGAGCAGGGCATCGATTTCCTGCGTGGTGGGCCAGATGTCGCCCAGCCAGACATCGCCCTTCTTGCCGCGGCCGACGGGCTCGGTCATCAGGTCCTTGAGCACGGTACCGGCGATGGCATAGGCCACCACCAGCGGCGGCGAGGCCAGGAAATTGGCCTTGATGTTGGGGTGGATGCGCGCCTCGAAGTTGCGGTTGCCCGACAGCACGGCCGCGCACACCAGGTCGTTGGAGGTGATGGCTTCGTTCAGGTCGGCCGAGAGGTCGCCGGCATTGCCGATGCAGGTCGTGCAGCCGTAGGCAGCCACGTCGAAGCCCAGCTTTTCGAGATAGGGCAGCAGTCCGGTCTTGGTGAGGTAGCCGGTGACCACGCGCGAACCGGGGGCGAGCGAGGTCTTGATGTGCCTGGGAACCGACAGGCCGGCTTCCACCGCCTTCTTGGCCAGCAGACCGGCCGCCAGCAGCACGCTGGGATTGGACGTATTGGTGCAGGAGGTGATGGCGGCGATCAGGATGTCGCCATTCTTGACCTTGGTGCCGGCGCTGGTGGTGAAAGTCTGGGCCAGCTTGTCGGCCGGCTGGTTGAAGCCGTTCTCGGCAATCGGCTTGGAATACAGCGAGGTGAAGGTCTTCTTCAGGTTGCCGATCTCGATGCGGTCCTGCGGGCGCTTGGGGCCGGCGAGCGACGGTGCGATGGTGGCCAGGTCCAGCGTGAGCAGCTTGGTATAGCCGATGTCCTTGCCCTTGGGCACGCCGAACATCTTCTGCGCCTTGAAATAGGCTTCGAAGGCGGCGATCTCCTCGTCGCTGCGGCCGGTGCCCCTGAAGTAGTCGATGGTGCGCTCGTCGACCGGGAAGAAACCCATGGTGGCGCCATACTCGGGCGCCATGTTGCCGATGGTGGCGCGGTCGGTCACGGACAGGCTTGCCGTGCCTTCGCCGCAGAACTCGACGAACTTGCCCACCACCTTTTCCTTGCGCAGCATTTCGGTGATGGTCAGCACCAGGTCGGTGGCGGTGACGCCGCCGCGCAGCTTGCCCTTGAGTTCCACCCCCACGACATCCGGTGTCAGGAAGTACACGGGCTGGCCCAGCATGCCGGCCTCGGCTTCGATGCCGCCCACGCCCCAGCCCACCACGCCGATGCCGTTGATCATGGTGGTGTGGCTGTCGGTGCCCACCAGCGAATCGGGGTAATAGACTCCGTCCTGGGTGTGGTGCACGCCGCGTGCGAGATATTCGAGATTGACCTGGTGCACGATGCCGAATCCCGGCGGCACCACGCCGAATGTGTCGAAGGCCTGCATGCCCCACTTCATGAACTGGTAGCGCTCCTGATTGCGCTGGAACTCCAGCTTCATGTTCAGGTCGAGCGCGCTCTTGGTGCCGTAGTAGTCGATCATCACCGAGTGGTCGACCACCAGGTCCACCGGCACCAGCGGTTCGATGAGCTTGGGGCTCTTGCCCATTTTCTCGGCCACCGCGCGCATGGCGGCGATGTCGGCTAACAGCGGCACGCCGGTGAAGTCCTGCAGGACCACGCGGGCCACGACGAAGGGGATTTCGTCCTCGCGCCTGGCGTTGGGCTTCCAGCCGGCCAGCTGGCGCACATGTTCCTCGGACACTTTCTTGCCGTCGCAATTGCGCAGCACCGACTCGAGCACGACGCGGATCGACAGCGGCAGCCTCTGCACATCCACGCCCAGGGCCTTGCCCAGGGCCGGCAGCGAGTAATACTGGGCGGTCTTCTTACCTATCTTGAATGTCTTGAGCGTGTTCAGCGTGTTTTGCGGCATGATGGCTCCTTGCTGGGGTATGGGTTCGATGGGCGCGGTTCATTTTCCGGCGTTTTCCCGCGCTTGGCTAGGACGGCCTGAACAAAGCGGCGTCAAGGGCAGTACCGGTACTGCGCTGCGAAGCGGTCGGCGCGCGCCTGGACGATGCGGGCCACCCGCATCAGCCAGGCCTTGCGCTTGTAGCTGCCGCGGCGAAAGCCTGTCCAGCCTTCGTGATAGCCCAGGTACTGGTCGTAGGCGTCACCGAAGGGCACGCCGTCCAGTCGCCGGGTCTTGGTCATGTACCAGCCCATGAAGTCCATGGCGTCGGAAAAGTCGTCCCTGCTGACGAACCAGGCGCCGGTCTCGCGCTTGTAGTCGTCCCAGGTGTTGTCCTCGGCTTGCGCGTAGCCGTAGGCCGACGTCACGCGGCCCCAGGGGACGATGCCCAGGAAATAACGGCGCGGCGGCCGGGCCTGGGCGCGGAAGGTGGACTCCTGGTACATGATGGCAAAGGGCACCGGCACGGGAATGCCCCATTTGTCGTGCGCCTTGACGGCGGCTTCATGCCAGGCGGGTTTCTCGCGGAATATCGCACAGAGATTGTCGAGGTCGCGCGGGCGCGAAGTGTCTGTGGCGCAGCCGCCCAGCAGCAAGAGCAGCGGCACCAGGAACAACAGCAAGCCTCGCATATCGCTTTTCCCTTCCTTAGGGGATCGGATGATGCGGGGATTTTATGCGCGCTTTGCCAAATGTGATTAATTGCGACAAAACTTGAAATATCTCGATGCCATCAAGCCGAAGGCGGAACAAATCCTTGCGCTTCCACGCTGCCGTCTTCGAACAGGAACTTTTCCATTTGCTGCTGCAGATATTTGCGCGCGCGTGCATCTGCGAGGTTGAGCCGGTTCTCGTTGACCAGGCGCGTCTGGACCTGTTTCCACTCTTCCCAGGCATCTTTCGAGATTTCGCGCCAGATGCGCGCGCCCACCTCGCCGGGGTAGGGCGGATAGTCCAGCCCTTCGGCCTCGCGCTTGAGTTTCACACAGTTGATCATACGGGCCATGATTTGCCGCCATTGAATGGTGTTGAAAGAGACGGAGATGATTTTAGCCTGCCCGGAAAACGCAAAACCCTGCGCTGGGCAGGGCTTTGCGGCGTACAGGGCGCGGCCGACTCAGAGCTTCTTGATGAAGATCATGCTGTTGCGCGAGCGGTTGTAGTGCTGCTGCTTGGCGTGCGGCAGGTCCGAAATGCCGCCTTGCACGAATCCACGCTTGATGAACCAGTGCGACGTGCGCGTGGTGAGCACGAAGATGCGTTTCATGCCGATCGCGCGGGCGCGGCTTTCCATGTGGCGCAGCAGTATTTCCCCTTCGCCCGCGCCCTGCCATTCGGGGTTGACGATCAGACAGGCCATCTCGGCCATCAGCTCATCCTTGTAGGGATAGAGTGCCGCGCAGCCGTAGATCACGCCGTCGTGCTCGAGCACGGTGAAGCACTCCACGTCGCGTTCGATGACGCTGCGCGGGCGCGGCACCAGCGTGCCGTCGGCCTCCAGCGGTTCGATCAGGCTGAGGATGGCGCCCACATCGTCGATGGTGGCCGCGCGCAGATCGTCCAGCGTATCCTCGACCACCATGGTGCCCACGCCGTCGTGGGTTAAGATCTCCAGCAGCACGCTGCCATCCTGGCCGTAGGGCACCAGGTGGGCGCGCGCCACGCCGCGCTTGACCGACAGCGACGCATGGCGCAGGTAGAAAGCGGTTTCGTCGTCCAGCTCGCCGCGTTCGAGCAAGGCATCGGCGTCGGCGCGGGCCAGCTCGGTATCGACCGCGCCGTCTTCGTCGAGCACGCCGGGCGAATCGGTCAGGAAAATAAGCTTTTCCGCGCGCAGCGAGACGGCCACGCTGGTAGCCAGGTCGGCCATGGCCAGGTTGAATGCGTCGCCCGTGGGCGAGAAGCCCAGCGGAGAAAGCAGCACCACGGCCGAACCGCGTTCGATGGCGAACTTGATCGACTCGATGTCGATCTTGCGCACCAGGCCCGTATGCAGGTAGTCGACGCCGTCGATCACGCCGGCCGGTCGGGCCGTCACGAAGTTGCCCGACACCACGCGGATGTGCGAGCCCGACATGGGCGTGTTCGGCAGTCCCTGACTGAAGGCTGCCTCGATGTCCAGGCGGATTTCGCCGGCGGCTTCCTTGGCGCACTCCAGCGCCGCGGCCCCGGT
>DAIDKG010000163.1 GCA_027450125.1 Bordetella sp.
CAAGCTCAGGCACATGCCAGCGCGCGAAACGGCCGTTGTCGGCCAGGCTCTGGCGGGCGGGAGAGAAACTGCGCTGGCGCGTGGCTTCGCGTTTGCGCTGTTCTACCAGGTCTGCCAGCGAGGGCCGGCGGCGCTGCTGGATGATGGTCGCGGGGCCATCGCTCATGACCGGCCCGTCACCTTCAAGGACGGGGTGCGCTGGCGGCGTGCTCGCTTCACCACGGGCGCCGCGGGGCCGCCATCGTCGATTTCGTCATCGACGTGCAGCATGAAGGAGTTGAGCGTCTCGCGCACCAGCGCCGGGCCGCGCCGCTCGCACATCATCGACACGCCCTGCATGATCATGTTCATCAGCACGACACGCTGCTCGGTGCGGCGCTCTAGCTTGACGGCAATCGGCTTGCATATCAGATTGGACAGCAGCAGGCCGTAGAACGTGGCCATGAGCGCGATGCTCAGGTGATGGCCGATCAGGCCCATGCCGCCCGTGCCCAGCACGGTCATCAGGCTGACCAGGCCTATCAGGGTGCCCAGCATGCCGAAGGCCGGCGCGAAACTGGCCATGGTGCGGAACATCTGCGACTCTGCATGTTCCCGGGCGCGCAGCCGGGCGATGCGCCATTGCAGCAGCTCGATGATCTGGTCTTCCGGCGTGTGGTTGATGATGAGCTGCACGCCGGTGCGCAGGAAAGGATTGGTCACTTTCTTGAGCGCTTCCTCTGCCTTGTGCACATCTTCGTTCATCCACATCTGGGCCAGGCTGCTCAGCTCGTCGATGTCGCGCTGGATATGGAGCCTGTCGCTGCGGAAGATGGCGCGCAGCAGGTGGGGGATGCGCAGCACTTCGCGCATCGGATAGCTGATGAACAGGGCAGCCAGGGTGCCGCCTATCACGATGACCAGGCCAGGCAGGTTCAGATACGCCCAGCTGTTGATGGCCGAGAACACCAGCACCAGGATTAGGGTGATCAGTCCGAGGACGAAGCCGATGAGAGTGGAAAGATTCATGTGTGCGCTGCATGCCCCATGGAAATCGGCCCGATGCGGGGCGGGCCGCCCGGTTCGCGGCCGGAGAGGGCATATCCTAGCGGAATTCTAGCCAGCGCCGCGCCAGGATAATCGGAGATAAAGGGGGGGAAAGACGACGTTTTTGCAAGAAAAACTTCGTCAAACCTGGGCGGATCTGGCGGCGCTTTCCCTGAGCCGCAGGCGGAAACGCTGTATTTTCCCCGTCGCGGTCTTGGGCAGTTCCTCGATGAAGTCGATTTCGCGAGGGTACTTGAACGGGGCAAGCCGGGTCTTGACATAGGTTTGCAGCGCCGCGCAGGTGTCTTTCCCGGCCGTGTGGCCGTCGCGCAGGACGACATAGGCCTTGGTCTTGACCAAGCCGTCGCGGTCGGTGACGCCGATCACCGCGGCCTCCAGCACGGCCTCGTGCTGGATCAGCACGTTCTCCACCTCCACCGGCGAGACGTACTGACCGCTGACCTTGATCATGTCGTCGCTGCGGCCGGCATAGGTGTAATAGCCTTCCGCGTCGCATTGGTACTTGTCGCCGCTTTTGAGCCAGTCGCCCAGGAAGCACTGGCGGGTCTTCTCGCGGTTGTTCCAGTACATCAAGGCGGTGCTGGGACCTTTGATGTAGAGGTCGCCGATGGTGCCCGGCGGGACGCTGCGCCCTTGTTCGTCGCGCAGTTCGACCTCGTAGCCCGGTACGGGTTTGCCGGTGGTGCCATAGCGCAGCGCGCCTGCTCGGTTGGAAATGAAGATGTGCAGCATTTCGGTCGAGCCGATGCCATCGAGGATCTCGCAGCCGAAATGGCGCGTGTAGCGCTCGCCGATATCGCGCGGCAGCGCCTCGCCGGCGGAAGCGCAGACGCGCATCGCCACCTGCTCGCGCGGCGGCAGGTCGGGCGAGGCCAGCATGCTGGCATAGAGCGTGGGCACGCCGTAGAAGACGGTGGGGCGATGTCCGGTCAGGCGCTTGAACACGGCCTGCGGCGTGGGGCGCTCGCCCATCAGCACTACGGTGGCGCCTACCGACAGCGGGAAGGTCAGGCCGTTGCCCAGCCCATAGGCGAAGAAAAGCTTGGCCGCGGAAAAAGCGATGTCGTCTTCGCGTATTCCCAGAACGGGCTTGCCGTACAGCTCGGCCGTGTACCAGAGGTTGCCATGGGTATGCACCACCCCCTTGGGCTTACCGGTGGAGCCGGACGAATAGAGCCAGAAGGCGATTTCGTCCGCCTGCGTGCGCGCCGCTGGCGCGCAGGGGGCGGCCGCGAGCAGGGTTTCGAGCTCGGCCGCGCCGGCCGGCAACGGTTGCGCGGGCTGCGACACCACAATGTGGGCCACATCGTGCCCGCCTTGCGCCAGCGCGGCCTGCAGCATCGGCAGCAGGCTGCCCGAAACGAACGCGGCGCGCGCACGGCTGTGCTGCAGCATATAGGCATAGTCGTCGGCCGACAGCAGGGTATTGACCGCTACCGGCACCACGCCCGCATGCAGCGAGCCCAGGAAGGCCACGGGCCAGTCCACCGTGTCATGCTGCAGCAGCAGGACGCGTTCCTCGCGGCGCAGGCCCAGGCCTTGCAGCAGACCGGCAAATCGCGCCACGCGCTCGGCCAGTTCGCCGTAGCTCAGGCGCCGGCTGTCATCGATGTACGCCGTCTTGCCGGCGCGCCCGGCGTTCAGCTCGGCCAGATGGCTGGCGAAATTCAGTTCGGCGGGGCAGGTGGTCATGAGGTCCCTTGTCCGGGTTGATTCAATGGCGGGTGAATTCGATGGCGCCTTGTGGCAGCAGGTACAGCACGAGGGCGCGGCCGCCGCTTACCGTGGGGCTGTGCTCGGAACCGGGGCCGTAGACCAGCCAGCCGGCTTCGTGTCCGTCAAAGCGGGCCGGGCCGGCCAGCGGCATGATCAGGTCGATTTCCCCGTTCGGGTGCGCATGGTGCGGGCCTGCCAGGTTGTCCATGTCCACCACATCGACCGAGTAGCCGGCCAGGTCCTGGGCCGGTTTGATGATGCGGCCGTAGCGGATGCCGCCGCCTTCGTGCCGGCACATCCAGCCGGCCGCGATGGCGCTTTTACAGGCTTCGAATATGTCGCGGTAGGCCGAGCTGCCGGGGCCGAATTCGCGGTTGAGCCGGTCCTGCAGCGACGAATCCAGGGTCTGTCCGGCAATACGGTCGGTGACCGCGCGCATCAGCGCCCGGAACTGTTCAGGCGTACTCATGCTGCCCCCTGGCGCCATGCGCCGTTCCCTGGGGAGAGGAATTTGCATTTGAGGCGGCTCGGCATGCTCATGATGTCTCCCTTACACTCTGGCCCGTTCTGCAAGGGCGCTGCGCCCGCTTGCCGGTCCTTGTCTGTTGTGGATGGAAAAATAATGCGCTTTGGTGGACGGGTCAAGCAATATAATGCATGATATAGAAAAATCATTCCCGACACCGGAGTCGGCAAGATCATGAACAAAGCGCTAGACCGGGTTCCCGCGCCGCCGCCGCGCGAAGCGGCTTTCCTGGCTGCCTTGGGCGAGCGGGTGCGGCGCTTGCGCGCCATTCGCGGCATGACGCGCAAGAGCCTGGCGCAGGCCACCGGGGTGTCCGAGCGGCATCTGGCCAATCTCGAGCAAGGGGTGGGCAATGCCTCCATTCTGGTGCTGCTGCAGATCGCGCGGGCGTTCGGCTGTGCCCTGGCCGAGCTGGTGGGGGACGTCACGACCGGTTCGCCCGAATGGTTGCTGATCCGCGATCTTCTCGAGGGTCGCGGCGAAGACGAGCTGCAGCGCGCGCGCGAGGCCCTGACGCAGCTGTTCGGCGTCGGCGGCGAGCGCGCGGGCCGCATGCGCCGCATCGCCCTGATCGGCCTGCGCGGCGCGGGCAAATCCACGCTGGGCCAGATGCTTGCCGACGATCTGGGCTATCCCTTCGTTGAGCTCAATCGCGAGATCGAGCGGGTGGCCGGATGCGGCCTGCTCGAAATCCACAATCTCTACGGGCCCAGCGCCTACCGCCGCTACGAGCGCCGCGCGCTCGAGGAGGCGATGCAGCTCTACCCGGAAATGGTGCTGGCCACGCCGGGCGGCCTGGTGTCCGAGCCGGCCGCGTACAACTTGCTGCTCGAACGCTGCTACACCATCTGGCTGCGCGCCGCGCCCGAGGATCACATGGGTCGGGTCATGGCGCAGGGAGATTTCCGCCCCATGTCGGGCAACAACGAGGCCATGGCCGATCTCAAGCGCATTCTGGCCGGCCGCGAGGCTTTTTATGCCAAGGCCGACCTGACCTGGAACACCAGCGGGCTGTCGCTGGAAGAGAGTTTTGCGGGTTTGCGGGATCAGGTGCGCAAGGCTGCGGTTGCTTCGATATAGAAAAAGATTGATTTCTGCAGTTTAGTGCATTATTCTCTGCTTCATGAATTATTGTGCTTATCGCATTTTTCGGTAAGCAACCTGAAGGAGACAGGTCATGAGCAGCACGCCCCCGCCGGTGGACTTTCGCACCGATCCCCGGAAATACCGTCATTGGCACCTGAGTTTCCAGGGTGCGGTCGCCACCCTGGCCATGGACGTGGCCGAAGACGGCGGCCTGCGTCCCGGTTACAAGCTCAAGCTCAACTCCTACGACCTGGGCGTGGATATCGAGCTGCACGATGCGCTGCAGCGCATCCGTTTCGAGCATCCCGAAGTGCAGACGGTCGTGCTGACCAGCATGAAGGAACGCATCTTCTGCTCGGGCGCCAACATCTTCATGCTGGGCCTGTCCTCGCATGCCTGGAAGGTGAACTTCTGCAAGTTCACCAACGAAACCCGCAACGGCATCGAAGATTCCAGCCGCCACAGCGGCCTCAAATTCATCGCCGCGGTCAATGGCGCGTGCGCCGGGGGCGGCTACGAGCTGGCGCTGGCCTGCGACGAGATCCTGCTCGTCGACGATCGCTCCTCGTCGGTGGCGCTGCCCGAGGTGCCGCTGCTGGGCGTGCTGCCCGGCACCGGGGGCCTGACCCGCGTGACCGACAAGCGCCGCGTGCGTCACGATCACGCCGATATTTTCTGCACTCTGGTCGAGGGCGTACGCGGCGAACGCGCCAAGGCCTGGCGTCTGGTGGACGATGTGATCAAGCCCGCGCAGTTCTCCGCCGCCGTGCAGGCGCGCGCGCTGGAGCTGGCCGCCGGCAGCGATCGCCCGGGCGAGGGCGCGCACGGCGTTGAATTGACGCGCCTGGAGCGTGCCGAAGATGCCGATGGCATTGCGTATCGATACGTGGACGTACGGATCGACCGTGACAAGCGCCTGGCCGTCTGGACGGTGCGCGCGCCGCAGGCGCCGCTGCCGCAAGGCATCGAGGCCATCGTCGCCGCGGGCGCCTCCTGGTGGCCGTTGCAGATGGCGCGCGAACTGGACGACGCCATCCTGCATCTGCGCACCAATGAGCTGGACGTCGGCACCTGGGTCTTCAAGACCGAGGGCGATGCGCAGGCCGTGCTGGCCGCCGATGCCGACCTGCAGGCTCATGCCGGCCACTGGTTCGTGCGCGAGACCTCGGGCATGCTGCGCCGCACGCTTGCGCGACTGGACGTGACCTCGCGGTCGCTCTTCGCCTTCATCGAACCGGGTTCGTGCTTTGCCGGTACGCTGTTCGAACTGGCCCTGGCCGCCGACCGCATCTACATGCTCGACGACGGCGAAGCCGAATCGCCTGCGACGATCGTGCTGGGCGAGCGCAATTTCGGGGCCTATCCCATGGTCAGCGGCCAGAGCCGCCTGCAACGGCGCTTCTACGATGAAGCCGGTCCCATGCAGGCCGTGCGCGAGCGCATCGGCCTGGCCATCGCGCCCGCCGAAGCCGGGCAGCTGGGGCTGGTGACATTCACACCCGACGAAATCGATTGGGAAGACGAACTGCGCATGGCGCTGGAAGAACGCCGCGCGCTCTCTCCCGACGCGCTGACCGGACTGGAAGCCAATCTGCGCTTCGGTCCTGGCGAAACCATGGAAACCCGCATCTTCGGCCGTCTCACGGCCTGGCAGAACTGGATTTTCAACCGGCCCAACGCGGCCGGCGAGAAGGGCGCACTCAAGCTGTACGGCAAGGGCGAGCAGGCCGCTTTCGATTGGAACCGGGTCTGACCGCACACGATTCCCGCGCACCGTCAACGACACACCGCGGGCCGTCCGACGCCGGCCCGACAGAACCAGGAGACACCTCATGTCCGGCATCAACTACAGCGAGAAGATCCCCAACAACGTCAATTTGTCCGGCGACCGCGCGCTGCAGCGCGCGCTCGAACACTGGCAGCCCAACTACCTGCAGTGGTGGCAGGACATGGGGCCGGACGGCTCGCACAACTTCGACGTCTACCTGCGCACTGCGGTCAGTGTCGAGCCCGACGGCTGGGCGCATTTCGGCCATGTCAAAATGCCGGACTACCGCTGGGGCATCTTCCTCGCGCCGCAGGACGGCCAGCGCAAAATCCATTTCGGCGAAAACCTGGGCCGTGAGGTTTGGCAGGACGTGCCCGGCGAGCATCGCGCCAACTTGCGCCGCATCATCGTCACGCAAGGCGACACCGAGCCGGCGTCGATCGAGCAGCAGCGTCACCTGGGGCTGACCGCGCCGTCGCAGTACGACCTGCGCAACCTGTTCCAGATCAACGTGGAAGAGGGCCGCCACCTGTGGGCCATGGTCTATCTGCTGCACCGCTATTTCGGCCGCGACGGCCGCGAGGAGGCCGCCGCGCTGCTCGAGCGCCGTTCGGGCGATACCGACAATCCGCGCATCCTGGGCGCCTTC
>DAIDKG010000164.1 GCA_027450125.1 Bordetella sp.
ATGGCGCCCACGGGTTATCCCCAAGAAGAATGGACGCCACCCTTGGCGGCCACCACGCCGTCGGCCATGGCCGTGACGACGCAGGGATGCATGCGGTTGGCGACTTCGCCGATGGCGTAGACGCCGGGCAGGCTGGCCTGAGCGGTGGCGGGGTCGGTGCGGATATAGCCGCGTTCGTCGCGCGCCAGTCCCAGGCCGTCGGCAAAAGCGGCCTGCGGCTGCCAGCCGTAGAACACCAGGATGAGGTCGTAGCGGCGGCCGTTGACCGTGCGTGCGACCGGATCGACGTCGTAGGCACCGCGATGCACGCCGGCTTCGCCGGCGCGCGCCACCCACTGCGACTGCGCGCGCACGGTGCGCGAATAGAGGTGCACCGTCCTGGCGCCGCGGCCGCGGACATAGACGAAGTTCTCGAAAGCATTGTCGCCGCCGCCCAGCACGGCTACCGACAGCCCGGCGTAGTCCTGAGCCACGATGGCCGAGCCCGGCCCCACCAGCACGCCGGGCCAGCGCGCCTGCGGCGCATGGCCCGCCAGATTGCGCGCCTGCACACCGGAGGCGATGACCAAGGCGCGGCCGCGCAGGGCCGGGCGCGACGCGGCCGCGCCCGGTGCAGCCGATTCGACCACAAAGCGACCTTCCTCGGCCAGGGCCTGCACGACCGGCGATTTCAGCATGACGGGCACACCCGCCGCCTGCGCGCTTCGCGCCAGATTTTCGGCGATCTGCAGTCCGGTCGCGCCGGGCAGCGCAGCGGTCCAGTCGTCCGCGAAAGGGTTGGCGGCCGCCAACCCGCCCAGCCGCTCGCCCGCCTCCATCAGCACGGGCGACAAACCCAGGCGCGCCAGCCAGACCGCGCAAGAAACGCCGGCCGGCCCGCCCCCCACGATCACGGCGTCGTATACCTGTTGCATGTTCATGAGCCTTCCTTGATGGGCGATTGTAGTCACGCCTTACAATGGCGGCTTCCCATCCGCCCCCGAGATCATGCTGACCCGCCGCATCATTCTTTCCGGCCTGGCGCTCGACGCCCGCGTCGGCATACTCGAGCACGAGCGCCGCGCCACGCAGCCCCTGCACATCGACGCCGAGTTCGACGTGGACATCACGCACAAGACCGACGACCACGACATCCACAGCGTGCTCGACTACCGGAGCCTGCGCGAGACCATCATCGAACAGTGCACGCGCGCCCATGTGAATCTGCTGGAGACCCTGACCGAGCAGATCGCGCAGCGGCTGCTGGCCGATTTCCCGGACATCAACGCAATCAGGCTGCGCATCAGCAAGCCCATGGCGTTTTCCGATTGCGCGGCGGTCGGGGTGGAAATACAGACTCGACGCTGAACGATGGACACGCCCGTTTTTCTCAACCAGGCCGAACTGAAGGCCCGGCACGAAGGCGACAAGCTTGCCAAGCGCCTGGCGCGCGAAACCACGCGCGCCATCTCCGACTACAACATGATCGAGGCGGGCGACCGCGTGATGGTGTGCCTGTCGGGCGGCAAGGATTCGTACGGCATGCTGGACATCCTGATGGCGCTGCAAAAGCGTGCGCCGTTTGCGTTCGAGCTCGTCGCCGTCAACCTGGACCAGAAGCAGCCGGGCTTTCCCGACGACGTGCTGCCCCGCTACCTGGCCGGCCTGGGCGTGCCTTTCCACATCGAGACCCAGGACACGTATTCGATCGTCACGCGCGTCATTGCCGAAGGCAAGACCATGTGCTCGCTGTGTTCGCGGCTGCGGCGCGGCATCCTGTACCGCGTGGCCGGCGAGCTGGGCGCGACCAAGATCGCGCTGGGCCATCACCGCGACGACATCCTGGGCACGTTCTTCCTCAACCTTTTCTATGGCGGCAAGATGAAGGGCATGCCGCCCAAGCTGGTGTCGGACGACGGCCGGCACACGGTGATACGGCCGCTGGCCTATGTGCCCGAGAGCGATCTGGTCGCCTACGCCCAGCTCAAGCAGTTTCCCATCATTCCATGCAATCTGTGCGGTTCGCAGGAAAATCTCAAGCGCAAGGAAGTCTCGCGCATGCTGCAGGAGTGGGATCGCAAGCACCCGGGGCGCGCCTGGAACATCTTCAACGCGCTGTCGCGCGTGGTGCCCTCGCACCTGATGGATCGCGAGCTGTTCGATTTCGCGGGCCTCAAGCCCACCGGATTGCCCGACGCCGACGGCGATATCGCGTTCGACCACGAAGACCCGCAGGCATGCGGCGAGAGCAGCGAGGACATGGCCGAGCAGGTGATCCGGTTCAGCGGACTTCGTTCCTGAACCTGGCCTTGCGTGTCGCCGCTGGACCGGCTGCCTGAGTTCTGCGCTTGTCTGCGTACTATCGGGCCCTGCCGTTGCAGCCCGGCAAGCCCGGACGGCTCAATGACTCACGACAGCACGCGAATCGGCGCGCCCTGCGCCCAGGCCTGCACCGCCTGGACCGCGTTGCCATAAAACTCCCGGAAATTGAGCTCGCTCACATAGCCCAGATGCGGCGTAAGGACGACATTGTCCATCGCGCGCAGCGGATCGTCCGCCGGCAGGGGCTCGACCTCGTAAACGTCCAGCCCGGCCCCTGCCAGGCGGCCTGCGCGCAACGCGTCGAACAGGGCTGCCTGGTCCACCAGGCCGGCGCGCGAGGTATTGACCAGGAAAGCCGTCGGCTTCATGGCCGCCAGCGAAGCCGCATCGACGACGTGCCGCGTGCTCTGGCCGAGTACCAGATGCAGGCTGACCACGTCGCAAGTGGCGAACAGCGCCTGCTTGTCCACCCGCCGAACCCCCGCCTGCGCGGCGCGCTCGTCGGTGAGGTTCGGGCTCCAGGCCACCACGTCCATGCCGAAAGCCTTGCCCACCGTGGCGGTGGCCACGCCCAGTTTGCCCAGGCCCACCACGCCCAGGCGCTTGCCGGCAAGGATCTGCGGCATGCCCGTTTCCCACAAGCCGGCGCGCATGGCCGCCTGCTCCTGGGGCAGGCGCTTGAACAGCGCCAGGATCATCGCCCAGGCCAGTTCGGAGGTGGCATTGGCTGCCTGGCCGCTGCCCGGCGCGCCGCACACCAGCACGCCATTGGCCTTGCAGGCCTGCATGTCGATGGCGTTGTTGCGCATGCCGGTGGTGACCAGCAGCTTGAGCCTGGGCAGGGCCCGGATCAGGCCGGCAGGGAACGGCGTGCGCTCGCGCATGGCGACGATCACATCGAAAGGCGCCAGCGCCTCGATGCGGCCCGGGCCTTCGGGCAGGCATTGGTCAAACGCATGCACTGCGGCCTGCGGCCCCAATACAGTCCAGTCGGCGTAGCGCTGGGCCACGCCGTGGTAATCGTCCAGTATGGCTACGCGCATGGCCTGCTCCCGGTCAGTCCTGGCCGCCTTGTCCGTCGAGCCTGGCCTGCAGCATGTCCAGCGGCAGCGCGCCGCTGATATGCGTGCCGTCGGCGAAATACAGCGTGGGAGTGCCGGTCACCATCAGCTTCTGGCCCAGCGCCAGAAGCTTGCCGATCGGCGCCTTGCAGGGCGTGGTGGCGGCGGGCATCCGGTCCTTGAGCATCCAGTCGTCCCATGCGGCGGCCGGGTCCTTGGCGCACCAGATGGCACTCGACTTCTCGGCCGAGTCCGGCGCCAGGATGGGATAGAGGAAGGTGTAGATGGTGACGTTGTCGACTTTTTGCAGCGTGCGGCGCAGCTGCCTGCAGTAGCCGCAGTTGGGATCTTCGAAGATGGCGACGCGGCGCTCGCCGTTGCCCTGGACTTTCTTGATCGCCAGGTTCAGCGGCAGTTTGTCGAAAGCGATGTTGGAAAGCGACTGTATGCTTGCCTTGGTGACGTCGCGCCGCGTCATGGCGTCGATCAGGTGGCCTTCCAGGACCCAGTCCACTTTCGCGTCGGTATATACCATGTTCATGCCGACTTGCACTTCGTAGAGGCCGTAAGGCGTGAGGCTCACGCGCCCCACGTCCAGGTTGGGAAAGCGCTCGTGAAAGCGCTCCTTGACGGCTGCGACGGCCGGGTCGGCGGAGCTGGCGGCCGGCTGTTGCGCGGCCCCGGCGGCGGAGGCAAAGGCGGCAAGCGATGCCACGGCGCACAGGACGGCGGCAAATCTGCGGCAAAAAGCGGGGATCATTGCATGACTCCGGTTCGGGGCCTCGCTCAGTTGCGCGAGGCGCCCTCGATCAATTGTCGTTTCACAAAAGGCAGCGCGTCGACCCAGCGCATGCCGGCGTTGCGCAGCCAGACCAGCGGCGCGGTCCGGGCGCCGAACAGGCGATGCAGCCCGTCGGTGGCCAGGCGCATGGCCAGCACCGGCTCGGCCCGGGAGCGCTGATAACGGCGCAGCACGCGGGCATCGCCCGCCGTGCGAAAACGCTCGCGCCGGGAGACGGCCTCGGACAAGGCCTGAACGTCGCCCAGGCCCAGGTTCAGGCCCTGCCCGGCCAACGGATGCACGCGATGGGCCGCGTCGCCCACCAGGGCGATGCCGGGGCCGATCATGTGCGCCTGATCCAACGAAAGCGGGAATCCGTGCAGGACGCTGCGCACGCGCAGGGCGCCCAGACGGCCTTGCGCGGCATGCGCCAGCAGTTTTTCGAGCTCGGCGGCCTGCTCCGGGCGCGGCATGGCCAGCAGGGCCTCGGCCCGCGCCTCGCGCATGGACCAGACCATGGACACCTGAGGACCGGCGGCGGTATCGGGCAGCGGCAGCAGTGCCAGCACGCCGTCGTCGCGGAACCATTGCACGGCCGTGCTCTGATGCGGCCGCTGGGCGTCCAGGTGCGCCACCAGGCCTGTGTCCCGGTAGGGGCGGGATTCGTGCTTGATTCCGGCGGATTCCCGCAGCCGGGACGCGGCGCCGTCGGCGCCGACGAACAGCTCGGCCTGCAGCCGGCGGCCGGCGGCCGTCAGCACGGTGCCGCCCTGGTCCGGCGAGCCATTGCCCTGGCTCCAGCCTTCGCAGCGATCGTCCAGCCATTCGATGCCGAACATGCGCACGGCCTGGATCAACACGCGTTCGATCTCGCCGGATTCGACGATCCAGGCCAGGTTTTCCTGCGCCGCCTGCCAGGCGTGCAGATCGACCCGGCCATCGCCGTCGCCGTGGATCTCCATGGCCTGCACGGGCGCGATGCGGGCCGGCGGCAGCATCTGCCATACGCCCAGTTCGTCGAGAAAGCGCTGGCTGGCCGGGGAAATGGCGTAGACACGCGGGTGGTAGGTATCGGGCAGCGCCGCCGGCACCTCGCTGCGCGGCGCCAGCACGGCCACGCGCTGCCCCTTGCGGGCCAGGGCCAGGGCGCAGGACAGTCCTGCAATGCCTGCGCCGCAGACAAGTATCTGATGTTTCATCGCGCCGACGGCTCCCCGGCCTGCCTGGGCCACAAAAGCCACATCTGGCCGCGTTGCTTCATGCGGCCGGCCTGTTGACCGGCCTGGTCTCCCGACCCCCAGTAAAAATCGGCCCGCGCCGCGCCCTGGATCGCCGCGCCGGTGTCCTGGGCCAGCACCAGGCGCGACAGGGGCTGCCTCGAACCCGGCTCGGTCGTGTCCAGGAACACCGGCGTGCCCAACGGCACGAAATGCGCATCCACGGCGATCGAACGGCGAGCCGTGAGCGGCAGGCCATAGGCGCCGGTCGGTCCCAGTGCCGGGTCGGTGAGCTTTTCCGAACGAAAGAACACCACGGCCGGGTTGGCGTCGAGCATTTCCTGCACGCGCGAGGGATTGCGCTTGGCCCAGGCGCGGATGTTCTGCATGGAAGTCTGCGACAGCGGCATCTGCCCGTGTTCGGCAAGCCAGCGACCGATGGATACGTAGGGCCGGCCGTTGTGATCGGCATAAGCCAGGCGCAGGACCTGGCCGGCATCGGGGCCGGCCGTCAGGCGCACCAGACCCGAGCCCTGCACCTGGAGAAAGAAATTGTCGATGGGGTCGTCGATCCAGACCAGCACCGGCGGCTTGTGATCCGACGCCTCGATCTGCGCGCGCGAATCGTAGGGCACCACGCGATGGCCCACCAGCTTGCCGCGCACGCGCTGGC
>DAIDKG010000165.1 GCA_027450125.1 Bordetella sp.
CCACGCCCAGGAAGTTGTCCCCGGGCCGGGCCAGGGCGATTTTCTCGGTCGTCTCGCCCATGCCGAAGCCGATTTCCAGGATCAGGGGCGCCTGGCGGCCGAAGGCAGCCGCGGCATCGAGCGGACGCGGCGCGTAGGGCAGGGACCATTTTTCCAGCAGATGTTCGAGCGCATCGCGCTGGCCCTGGGTGATGTGGCCGCGGCGGTGCACGAAGCTGCGGATGTGCGTGGCGCCCGGGCTGGCGGGCGCGTGGCCGCTCTGGGCCAGTGCCGCTTGCACGCCGTCGGAAAGGGCTGACGGCGGTTGGGAGGATTCGGGGGTATTCGTACTCATGGGGTGAATTGTAGTCGGCCGGACTCCCCCCGTCGGGCTTCAGGACGCCGGCAGCAGCCACTTGCGGATGGCGTCGAGCACCGAGTCCTCGATGCCCAGATAGCCGTGCGGCGATTTGGGGCCGCATTGGCCTCCCGTCGCGGCAGAACTGGACGCGGCGATGAAGTCGAAGCCATTGGCCGCTGCCATGGATTTGGCCGCGCCGAACGGCGATACGGGACAAGCGTCGTGCTCGTTGGAGACGACCAGCACCCGCGCCTTGTTGCCGGGCCACGTCATGGCGGACAGACCCGGCTGGCCGCGGCGACCCTGCGTCACCGGCGAGGTGAAAATGTAGGCATCGGCCAGCGCCGGATCGCGCTTGAGCACGTTGCCGACGGTGATGGTGCCGCGGCTGGTGCCCAGCAGCGCCACCTTGGCGCCCGGATAGCGACTGCGCGCGCTGGCCACGGCGGCCGCGATGTCTTGCGCGGCTCGCCTGCTCAGGCGGAATGCGTCGTCCATGCCGGAGTCCTGATCCGAAGGCGTATCGACCATGACCGTGGCTTGTCCCGATTTGATCCAATAAGGCGCGGTCTTGATGACGAAATTTCCGGCTCGGCCGGGCCCCGATCGCGCCAGGGCGATGCGGCCGTCTCCGCCCGAGAACAGAATCAGAACCCAGGCCGGGTGGGGCGAAGCCGACTCGAAGTACAGTCCCTGCGTGACGCCGGGGCGCGTGGGCAAGTCGACGCGTTCGCCCGCGGCGGCCAGGCCGATGCAGGCCAACGCCAGGCAGGCGCCTGCAAACAGATGGATTGCGGATTTCATCGATTTGCCCTCCTGGCGAATGGCGGCTTTTGGCCTGGCTGACAGGCAGGTTTCAGCCTGCTGCGATGATAGGTCCTAAAATCGCGAAATAAAGCCCATGTGGCCGTGCGTTCGGCGAATTTGAGCGCGAAATCGAATGGCAAGATGCCGACAGGCTGCGCGAGGTGAGCGCGGCAAGGAAACTTCATGACCGGAAACGCCGTCGGCGCCGCTCCGAACCCGGACTCCCTGGACCCCGCCGATTGGACTGCCCTGCGACGCCAGGGCCACCAGATGCTGGACGACATGTTCGACTACCTGGTCACGCTGCGCGAGCGTCCTGTATGGCAGCCCGCTCCCGATGCCGTGCGCCAGCGTTTTTCCCAGGACCTGCCGCGCGGGCCGTCGGATCTGGAGCAGATTCACCAACGCTTCATGACCGACATCCTGCCCTACGGCGTGGGCAACGTGCACCCCGGCTTCATGGGCTGGGTGCAAGGCGGCGGCACGGCCGTGGGCATGCTGGCCGAAACCCTGGCCGCGGGGCTGAACGCCAATGTGGGCGGGCGCAGCCAGATTCCGATCGAGGTCGAGCGGCAGATCACGCGCTGGATGCGCGATCTGTTCGGGTTTCCGGCCTCGGCCAGCGGACTGTTCGTCACCGGCACGTCCATGGCAAACCTGATCGGCGTATTGGTGGCCAGCCGCGCGCGGCTGGGCCCGCAGGTGCGCAGCCGCGGCCTGGCGGCGCAGGAGCGGCGGCTGGTGGCCTACACCTCGGTCAGCGCGCACGGCTGCGTCGCGCAGGCCATGGATCTTTCCGGGCTGGGCACCGATGCGCTGCGGCAGATCCCCGTCGACGCCGACTTCCGCATGCAACCCCAGGCCTTGCGCGCCGCGATCGCCGCTGACAGGCAGGCGGGCCACACGCCGTTTCTCATCGTGGGGAGCGCCGGCACGGTGGACGTCGGCGCGATCGATCCCCTGCCTGAACTGGCCGACATCGCGCGGCAGGAAGGTCTGTGGCTGCATGTCGACGGCGCTTTCGGCGCGATGGCCATGCTGTCGTCCGACCTGGCGCCCAAAGTGGCGGGCATCGAGCGCGCCGATTCCATCGCCTTCGATTTCCATAAATGGGTGCAGGTGCCGTACGACGCGGGTTTCGTGCTGGTGCGCGACGGCCGGCAGCACCTGGACACGTTCGCGGCCGATGCCGCCTACCTCAAGCGCGAGACCCGGGGCATGGCCGGCGACTCGCCGTGGCCCTGCGATTTTGGACCCGATCTCTCGCGCGGCTTTCGCGCCTTGAAGACCTGGTTCACGCTGCAGGTGTACGGCGCCGACGCGCTGGGGCGCGCCATCGCCAACAGCTGCCGCGTGGCGCGGCATCTGGCCGAGCGCGTCCAGGCCGATCCGGCGTTCGAGCTGCTGGCGCCGGTGAGCCTGAATATCGTGTGCTTTCGCTACCTGCCTGCGGGCATGGACGGCCAGCAGGCGGACAGCCTCAATGCGGCCATCGTGGTGGCCTTGCATGAAGCGGGCATCGCCGCGCCCTCGACCACGACGGTGAACGGCAACCTGGCGATACGCGCGGCCATCGTCAACCACCGCACGGGCACGGCCGACGTCGATCGCCTGGTCCAGGCCGTGCTCGAGATCGGCAACCGGATGGCGCTGCAGGCCTGCCTTTGATCATTCCATGACGACTTCAGCATCCCACCCCCCGCTCATCGGCAAGGCCGAACTGATCACCCGCGCCTTTCGCGAACAGGACTTGATCTCCCTGCAGCACGAGCTGGTCAGGCGTCTCGAACAGACGCCCGGCGATGCGCACGCCATGATGGACCTGTCCATGGTGCTGCTGCTCAACGGCCAGCGCGAGCAGTCGCTGGCCATGCAGGGCTACGCCTTGCAGGCCCAGCAGATCTATTTCATGCCGGCCAGGCGCCAGCCGGTGACCCTCAGGCTGCTGGCCTTCGTGGGGCCCGGCGATTTCATGGCCAATACCCCGCTGGAATTCCTGGTCGCCGACTCCAGCATCGACCTGTACCTGTTGTACCTGGGACCGGGCATCCCGGTGCCCAAGTCCCTGCCGCCGCACGACCTGGCCATGGTCGCCGTGGGCGAGAACCTGGGCAATCGCAAGCTGCTGCAGGGGCTGGCCGAGCCCCTGGACAGGTGGCATACGCCGGTGCTCAATCTTCCCGGCAGAGTGCTCAGGACCTCGCGCGACGGGCTGCACGCGGCCTTGCGCGGCGCGCCCGGCATAGTGTCCCCGGCGCTGGCGCGCACCGACCGACTGGCGCTGGACGAACTGGCGCGCGGCGCGGCGAACCTGCAGGAT
>DAIDKG010000166.1 GCA_027450125.1 Bordetella sp.
CGAACTGCTCGACGAAGTCGACCTGGGCAGCTTTGCCGACGAACTCACCATCAACCTGCCCTACGGCCGCAAGCGCGCGCTTGAAATCGCCACCACGCTGGCCATGGAACCCGAACTGATGCTGCTGGACGAGCCCACGCAAGGCATGGGACACGAAGACGTCGACCGCATCACGCAGCTGATCAAGCGCGTGAGCAACGGCCGCACCATCCTCATGGTCGAACACAACATGACCGTGATTTCCTCCATCGCCGACACCATTACCGTGCTGGCGCGCGGCGCCGTGCTGGCCCAGGGCAATTACACCGAGGTCTCGCGCCATCCCGCCGTCATGCAGGCCTACATGGGCACGACCGACGGCGAACTGCAGGGGGCGCACCAATGAGCACGCCCGCGCTGAAAATCTCCGGACTGCATGCCTGGTACGGCGAGTCGCACATCCTGCACGGCGTCGATCTCGAAGTCGGCCAGGGCGAAGTGGTGACCCTGCTGGGCCGCAACGGCGCAGGCCGCACCACCACCATGCGCGCCATCCTCGGCCTGACCGGCTCGCGCAAGGGCTCGGTGCAAATCCACGGCACCGAATCGATCGCCCTGTCCACGCACAAGATCGCCCACCTGGGCGTTGGCTATTGCCCCGAGGAGCGCGGCATCTTCGCCAGCCTTTCGTGCGAGGAAAACCTGCTGCTGCCTCCGCCGCTGGCCACCGCGGTACCCGGCGGCGGCATGTCGCTGACCGAAATCTACGAGATGTTCCCCAACCTGCTCGAGCGGCGCAATTCGCCCGGCACGCGCCTGTCGGGCGGCGAGCAGCAGATGCTGGCCGTGGCCCGCATCCTGCGCACCGGCGCCAACCTGCTGCTGCTGGACGAAATATCCGAAGGCCTGGCGCCCGTCATCGTGCAGGCGCTGGCCCGCATGATCACCGCGCTCAAGGCGCGCGGCTACACCATCGTCATGGTCGAGCAGAACTTCCGCTTTGCCGCGCCGCTGGCCGACCGCTTCTACGTGATGGAGCACGGCCGGATCGTCGAGCACTTCGACGCGTCGCAGCTCGCATCGAAACAAGATACGCTACACGAATTGCTCGGCGTCTGATTTGCCCACGCAATGCTCAAACCGCCGGTGATCCCGGCGCACAACCAGGAGACAGCATGAAACTACGCAACCTGACAACAGCCCTTGCCATGGCGGGCCTGAGCCTTACCGGCCTGTCGGCGCATGCCGGCACCATGAAGGACACCGTCAAGATCGGCATGATCACCGACATGTCGGCCGTCTACGCAGACGACGACGGCCCCGGCGGCGTGGCTGCCATCCAGATGGCTGTCGACGATTTCGGCGGCAAGGTCAACGGCAAGAAGATCGAGGTGCTCAGCGCCGACCACCAGAACAAGGTCGACATCGCCTCCGCCAAGGCCCGCGAGTGGATCGACCAGCAGCATCTGGACCTGCTGATGGGCGGCACCAACTCGGCCACCGGCCTGGCCGAAGCCGCGGTTGCCGCGGAAAAGCACACGGTCTACATCAATACCGGCGCCGTCGCCGCCGACCTGACCACCACCCAGTGCTAGCCCTACACCATCCACTACGGCTACGACACGGTCGCGCTGGCGCACGGCACGGGCTCGGCCGTGGTCAAGAACGGCGGCAAGTCCTGGTTCTTCGTGACCGCCGACTACGCCTTCGGCCATGCTCTGCAGCGCGATACGGAAGCGGTGGTCAAGGCCAATGGCGGTGTCGTCAAGGGCGCAGTCAACGTGCCGCTGGGCACCACCGACTTCTCGTCCTACATGCTGCAGGCCCAGTCCTCGGGCGCGCAGATCCTGGGCCTGGCCAATGCGGGCGCCGACTGGGTCAACGCGGTCAAGGCGGCTGACCAGTTCGGCGTCACCAAGACCATGAAGCTGGCAACCCTGCTGGCCTTCACCAACGACGTCCATGCCGTAGGCCTGAAAGCCGCCCAGGGCATGTACCTCACCGTCGGCTGGTACTGGGACATGAACGACCAGACCCGTGCCTGGGCCAAGCGCTTCGAGGCCAAGGTCGGCCGCGCGCCCACCTTCATCCAGGCTGCCGACTACTCGTCCACCATGTTCTACCTGAACGCCGTCAAGGCCACCGGCACCGACGATGCCGACACGGTCATGAAGTGGATGAAGTCGCACAAGGTGAACGACTTCTTCGCCCACGGCGGCTATG
>DAIDKG010000167.1 GCA_027450125.1 Bordetella sp.
CGCTGCCCTTGCTCGGATGGCTGGCCAGCGGCCGCCATCTGGCGCTCGAGATTCCCGTGCTCAGGGGATTCAACTTCGCCGGAGGCTGGTCGCTCAGTCCGGAGCTGGCCGCGCTGCTGCTCGGCCTGGTCATCTACACCACGGCTTTTACCGCGGAGGTGGTGCGCTCGGGCATCCAGGCGGTCGATGCCGGCCAGTGGGAAGCGGCCGGCTCGCTGGGACTGCGCCGCGGCCTGGTGCTGCGCCTGGTGGTGCTGCCCCAGGCGTTGCGCGTGATCGTGCCGCCCATGACCAGCCAGTACCTCAACCTGGCCAAGAACAGCTCGCTGGCCGTGGCCATCGGCTATCCCGACATCGTCTCCATCCTGGACACCACCATCAACCAGACCGGCCAGGCCATCGAGGGCGTGCTGCTGATCATGGCGGCCTATCTCACCGTGAGCCTGACCATCTCCTTCTTCATGAACTGGTACAACCGGCGCGTCGCGCTGGTGGAGCGCTGAGGTGGGCGGCAACGGTTCCATTCCCGAGGGCGGCCTGCCGCCGCCGGCCGGCCGGCCCGGCGCGGGGCGCTGGCTGCGCGAGCGCCTGTTTTCCTCGCCGCTCAATACGCTGCTGACCGTGCTGGCTGCCTGGCTCCTGCTGATGGCCCTGCCGCCGCTGGCCGAGTGGCTGTTCATCAAGGCGCACTGGCACGGATCGGCCCAGGCCTGCCGCGCCGATCCCGCCGGGGCCTGCTGGAGCTTCATCGCCGACAAGTACCGCTTCATCCTGTTCGGCACCTACCCCTACGAACAGCAGTGGCGCCCGCTGCTGGCCACGGTCATCATGATCGCCACGGTGGCGGCAAGCGGCATGCGCCGCTTCTGGAGCATCAGGCTCGTCTTCATCTGGATCGCCGGGCTGGCGGCCTCGGGCGTGCTGATGTGGGGCGGCATGCTGGGACTGGACTATGTCGAGGACACGCTCTGGGGCGGCCTGCCGGTCACGCTCATGCTGTCGGTGTTCGGCATCGCCGCAGCCTTTCCGCTGGGCGTCGTCCTGGCCCTGGGGCGGCGTTCGAACCTGCCGGCCATCCGGGCCTTGTGCGTGGTCTACATCGAACTGATCCGCGGCGTGCCGCTCATCAGCCTGCTCTTCATGGCCTCGGTGATGCTGCCCCTGTTCTTTCCCGAGGGCTTGGACATCGACAAGCTGCTGCGCGCGCAGATCGCCATCATTCTTTTCACGGCTGCCTATATCGCCGAGATCGTGCGCGGCGGCCTGCAGGCCATACCCAGAGGACAGTACGAAGGCGCAGAATCGCTCGGCCTGTCCTACTGGCAGACGATGCGCAAGATCATCCTGCCGCAGGCGCTGCGGCTGGTGGTCCCGCCCATCGTCAGCACCTTCATCGGTCTTTTCAAGGACACCTCGCTGGTCATCATCATCGGCACGTTCGACCTGATGCTCACGGTCAAGACGGCCATGGCGGACATCGCCTGGCAAGGTTTCAGCGCCGAGGGCTATGTGTTCGTCGGGCTGATCTATTTCGCATTCTGCTTCGCGATGTCCAAATACGGCCGGGCGCTGGAAAAGCGGCTCGGCACCGGTTATTCGCGATAGGCATTCCAGGAGTCAAACCGCATGGCAGACGCCATCATCCGCATGCGCGACGTCAACAAGTGGTTCGGGCAGTTCCACGTGCTGCGCAATATCAACCTCGAGGTGGCGCGGGGCGAGCGCATCGTGATCTGCGGCCCGTCCGGCTCTGGCAAGTCCACGCTGATCCGCTGCATCAACCGGCTCGAAGACCATCAGCAGGGCAGCATCGTCGTCGACGGCATCGAACTGACCAACGATCTGCGCCAGGTCGACGCGATACGCCGCGACGTCGGCATGGTGTTCCAGCACTTCAATCTTTTTCCGCACCTGACGGTGCTGGAGAACCTGACGCTGGGGCCGACCTGGGTGCTCAAGCAGCCGCTGGCCCAGGCGCAGGCAACGGCCATGAAATATCTGGAGCGCGTGCGCATCACCGACCAGGCCGGCAAGTATCCCGGCCAGCTGTCGGGCGGCCAGCAGCAGCGCGTGGCCATCGCGCGCTCGCTATGCATGAATCCCAAGATCATGCTGTTCGACGAGCCCACGTCGGCGCTCGACCCGGAGATGGTCAAGGAAGTGCTGGACGTGATGGTGGGGCTGGCGCAGGAGTCCGGCATGACCATGCTGTGCGTGACGCACGAGATGGGATTCGCGCGCAAGGTGGCCGACCGGGTGATCTTCATGGATCGCGGCGAGATCATCGAAGAGAACAAGCCGGATGCGTTTTTCGATCATCCGCAGAACGAGCGGACACGGCTGTTCCTGAGCCAGATACTGCATTGAGCTGCTGCTGGCGCGTTTGATTTCTCGAGTCGTCGGTCGCGTCGCGCGGGTGCGGGCGGGGGTGGCCTGGCGTTGGAATGACTTGCGGGATCGGGGCCAGAATCATCGATACACGAAGCCCCGCAGGCATTTCGATGACTTGCCTGGAGTATGCTTGGGCGATTTGCCGACAATAAGGAGACACCGCATGTCACGCTTTTCCCTATCCCGTCGCATTGTCGTGGGCGGCGCCCTGGCGCTGGCCGCCGGCCTGTCCATGGCGCCCCTGACCGCCCAGGCGGCCGGCGCCTATCCCGACAAGCCGTTGCGCTTCATCGTGCCTTATCCGCCCGGCGGCCCGCTGGACACCACCTCGCGCCTGCTGGCCAAGAAGGTGCAGGCCGAGCTGGGACAGCCTGTCGTGGTCGAGAACCGCGCCGGCGCGGGCGGCGACATCGGCGCTGACCTGATCGCCAAGGCGTCGCCCGACGGCTGCACCCTGGGCATGGGGGCGGTCGCCATCAACGCCATCAACCCCTGGCTGTACAGCAAGCTGCCCTTCAATCCCGACAAGGATTTCGCACCCGTCACAATCGTGGCCTCGGTGCCCAATGTGCTGGAGGTCAACCTGGCCTTCGCGCAGAAAAACCACATCAAGACCGTGCACGACCTGATCGCCTACGCCAAGGCGCATCCGGGCAAGCTCAACTTCGGCTCGGGCGGCAACGGCAGCGCAGGCCACCTGGCGGGGGCGCTGTTCAACCTGCGTGCGGGCATCAAGACCGAGCACATCCCCTATCAGGGTGCTGCGCCGGCGCAACTGGCGCTGCTTTCGGGCCAGTCCGATTTCATGTTCGACAATCTGGCGTCCTCGGCGGGCCTGATCAAGGACGGCAAGGTGCTGGCGCTGGCCGTGACCACGGCCAAGCGCTCATCGCTGCTGCCCGACCTGCCCACCATGGAGCAGGCGGGCGTGAAGGACTTCGACCTGGGCACCTGGTTCGGCATCATCACCACCGGCGGCACGCCGCCCGCGATCGTGGAAAAGCTGAACAAGGCCTATGCCGACGCGCTGCGCCAGCCCGACGTGCGCAAGCTGCTGCTGTCGATGGGGTCCGACGCCCAGCCCATGTCCGTGGCCCAGTTCACCGAGTTCGTCAAGCGTGAAAAGGCCAAGTACAAGCAGATCGTGAAGGCCTCGGGCGCGCACGTGAACTGATCATCGACACACGGCGCGCATGAGGGCGGCTTTCCCCGAGAGGGGAAGGCCGCTTTTCATTGCGCGCCGAGTCGGGCAGCGCAAGGGGGTTGCGTCGAGTCTGGCCATGTGATCCGGGATATGGTTGATACGAAAATCCCATTATTTTCCGTATATCCCGGCAGATAGAATGAAAGGCATGCCCAAGCCGAGGCAACGAGGAGGAACAAGACCATGATGAGCGAACAAAAAGCGCATGGCGGGCAGCCGGACGACACACCCGCGCTGCGCCAGCTCTATGCCGATTTCAAATCCAATCACCTCAATCCGCTCTGGACGCAGACCGGCAACCTGATGCCGCGGCATCCCATGCCGCGCGCGCTGCCGCACGTCTGGCAGTGGTCGGAGCTTTACGCGCTGGCCAAGCAGTCCGGCGACCTGGTGCCGGTGGGCCGCGGCGGCGAGCGCCGGGCCATCGGGCTGGCCAATCCGGGGTTGGGCGGCGTGGCCTACGTCTCGCCCACGCTGTGGTGCGCGATCCAGTATCTCGGGCCGCACGAGACCGCGCCCGAGCACCGTCACTCGCAGAACGCTTTCCGTTTCGTGGTCGAAGGCGAGGGTGTGTGGACCGTCGTCAATGGCGACCCGGTGCACATGAGCCGCGGCGACTTCCTGCTCACGCCGGGCTGGTGCTTTCACGGCCACCAGAACGTACGCGACACGCCCATGGCCTGGCTCGACGGGCTGGATATTCCCTTCAGCTATACCAACGACGTGGGCTTTTTCGAAGTCGGCGTTGACGGCCTGACCGACCGGAGCACGCCGGACGTCTCGCGCAGCGAGCGCCTGTGGTGCCACCCCGGGTTGCGGCCCGTGTCGGGGCCGCGCAGCACGGTGGCCTCGCCCATCGGCGCCTATCGCTGGATCCATACCGACCGCGCCCTGGCCGCGCAGCTCGAGCTCGAGGACGAAGGCCACCCCGGCGTCGTCGAGCCGGGCCATGCGGCGATCCGCTACACCAACCCGACGACCGGCGGCGACGTCATGCCGACCATCCGCGCCGAGTTCCATCGCCTGCGCGCGGGCACGGCCACCGCGCCCCGGCGCGAGGTCGGCTCGTCGGTATTCCAGGTGTTCGAAGGGCGCGGGGCGGTTGTGCTGGGCGAGGCGACCCACAAGCTGGAAAAGGGCGACATCTTCGTCGTGCCCAGCTGGGTGACGTGGTCGCTGCAGGCCGAGACGGCGTTCGACCTGTTCCGCTTTTCCGACGCGCCCATCATGGAGCGCCTGCATTTCGATCGCACCGAGGTCATCGACCGCGGGTAGTTCAACGCGTGTTTTGTTTGTGTGAATTCTTGATGCATCGGACGAGTCTCGCCGTAGTGGGTGCGACGCGATTCTGAGTGAAACGTCAGGTTCTTACCCTAGGGGCTTATCGGACCTTGCCCATTTTCGATGCGAGTTCGCGCCCGGCCCGCCGATTTTGCAGGGACGTAGGCCGAGGCCCCGTTCAGGGGCCGAGTCAGCCGACCAGGCCGCTCCCCGCCCCTCGGCCCGGACACGGCGAACGTTTCAAGAACTCAATCGCAAGCCCCTGAATTCTCGAAACTGAACCGTATCGGAGCTAGACCCCCAGATACCGATTGGCCAGCTCCGGGTTCAGCCCGAACTCCCGCGGCGTCCCCTCCCACACCACGCGCCCCTTCTCCAGCACGTGATGGCGATCGACAAGCGTAGCCATTTCCTTCAGATTCTTGTCGATCACCAGAATGGTCTGCCCGTCCTCCTTCAGGCGGCGCAGACAATGCCAGATCTCCTGCCGTATGAGCGGCGCCAGGCCCTCGGTAGCCTCGTCCAGAATCAATAGCCGCGGGTTGGTCAGCAGCGCGCGCCCTACGGCCAGCATCTGCTGCTCGCCGCCCGACAGCGTGCGGGCCGATTGCTGGCGCCGCTCCTGCAGGCGCGGAAAGAGTTCGTAGACGCGGCCCAGGTGCCAGCTCGCGCTGTTGCCCGAATCGCCGCCGCGCGCCGTGGCCAGCAGGTTTTCTTCCACCGACAGCGAAGGAAACACGCGCCGGCCTTCGGGCACCAGGCCCAGGCCCAGCCGCGCGATGCGGTGCGGCGCCAGGCTGGCGATGGACTTGCCGTCGAGCGTCACGCGCCCGCCCTGCGCGGGCAGCATGCCCATCAGCGTCTTGACCGTGGTGGTCTTGCCCATGCCGTTGCGGCCGATGAGCGAGACCACCTGGCGCGGCGCGATCTCCAGGTCCACGCCGAACAGCACCTTGCTGGGGCCATAGCCCGATTCGAGTTTCTCGACGTGCAGCATTATTGCCCGCCCTCCGTGCCGGTGTCCTCTTCGCCCAGATACGCGGCGCGCACATCGGGATGGTTGCGCACTTCGTCCGGCGTGCCGGTGAAGATCGTCTTGCCGTAGACCAGCACGGTGACGCGGTCTGCCAGGGAGAAAACGATGTCCATGTCGTGCTCGACCAGCAGGATGGCGTACTGGCCCTTGAGCTCGCGCAGCAGCGCGGCCATGCGCAGCGACTCCTCGGCACCCAGGCCGGCCATGGGTTCGTCCAACAATAGCAGCGTCGCGTCCATGCACAGGGCCATGGCCAGTTCGAGCTGGCGCTTTTCGCCGTGGGCCAAATTGGCCACGCGCTCGTCCAGGCGGTGTCCCAGGCCTGCGCGTTCCAGCGCGCGACGGGCCGGTTCGCGCAGGCGCGCATCGCGCCGGGCGTTGCGCCACAGATTGAAGCCGCCCGGCATGTGCGCCTGCACCGCCATGGCCGCGTTGTCCTCGACCGTGAACTCCGGATAGACCTGGCTGATCTGGAACGAGCGCGCCAGCCCCGCAGCGGGACGCTGGTGCGCCGGCATGCGGGTGATGTCGCGGCCGTCCAGCAAGATGCTGCCGGCGTCAGGCAGGATCTCGCCGCCGATCTGCGACAGCAGCGTGGTCTTGCCCGCGCCGTTGGGACCGATGAGCGCGTGCAGTTCGCCCGGCCGCACGGTCAGGTCCACACCCTGCGTGGCGCTGACCGCGCCGAAGGACTTGCGCAGGTCGCGTATGTCGAGCCTGGCCTGTTCAGTCATGGTACTTGCCTCCGGTGAGCCAGCCGTAGATGCCGCGCTTGCCGAACAGCACCACCAGCACCAGCACCGGTCCCATGATCAGCATCCAGTGTTCGGTGTAGGCCGCCGTCGCCTGCTCCAGGCCCAGGTACACCACCGTGCCGGCCACGGGACCGAAGATCGACCCCATGCCGCCCAGGATGACCATGGACATGAACTCGCCCGATTTCTGCCAGGCCGCCATGTCAGGGCTGACGAAGAGCGCGTAGTTGGCCCAGAGCGCGCCGGCCAGGCCTGTGCCGGCCGCCGACAGCACGAAGGCGGTGATGCGGTAGCGCAGCGGCGCATAGCCCAGGCCCACGCTGCGGCGCGCGTTCTGCTTCAGGCCGCGCAGGGCCATGCCGAAGGGCGAGTGCACGATGCGCCGGCACAGCGCGATCCACAGCACCATGAGCGCCAGGCAGGTGTAGTAGAAGACGTCGGGTGAAGCGAGGTTGATGCCGGGCAGGGTGTTGCGCGCATCGATGGGCAGGCCGTCGTCGCCGCCGTAGACCATCAGCCCCACCAGGACGAAATACACCATCTGGCTGAAAGCCAGGGTGATCATGATGAACTGCACGCCCGAGGTGCGCAGCGACAGAAAGCCGATGACCAGGCCGACCAGCGCCGCGACGATCACGGCCAGCGGCCAGATGACCAGCGCCGAATGGCTGCCGGCCCAGCCCAGGAGGGTGTCGCCCTGGCTCATGTGAAAGCCGACGATGCCCACCGTGTAGCCGCCCAGGGCGAAAAAGGCCGCGTGGCCGAAGCTGACCAGGGCGCCGTAGCCCAGGATCAGGTCCAGGCTGACCGCGGCCAGGGCGTAGATGGCGAACTGCGTGCACAGGCTGACCAGGAAGGTCTTGCCCGTGGCCGCGGCGATGAGCGGAGCCAGCGCGAAGAGCAGCACGCCGGCCGCGTTGATGATTGCTTTGCGGGTCATGGGCTTTCTCAGTGGCGCGCGGGGACGAGGCCGCGCGGCTTGAACAGCAGCACGATGGCCATCAGGATGTAGATGCTGGCCGACACCAGGCTGGCGCTGAGCGGATCGCTCAGCTGCGGCGGCAGCACCATGGAGGTGAGCGTGGGAATGAAGGCGCGCCCCAGCGCGTCGGTCATGCCGATGAGCAGCGACCCCACCAGCGCACCGCGCACCGACCCCACGCCGCCCACCACGATCACCACGAAGGTGGTGATGAGGATGCGCTCGCCCATGCCGATCTGCACGGCCAGCAGCGGCGCCGCCATCACGCCGGCAAAGCCGCACAGCAGCGCGCCGAGCGAGAAAATCAGCGTGAAGAGGCGTTGCACGTTCACGCCCAGCGCATCGACCATCTCGCCGTCGTCGGCGCCGGCGCGCACCAGCATGCCCACGCGGGTGCGCGAGATCAGCCACCACAGGCCCACGGCCACCAGCGCGCCGGCGGCGATGAAGGCCAGGCGCATCACCGGATAGGGCAGTCCGGGCAGGACGTGCACCGATCCGGCCAGCGCCGGGGGGATGCTCATGAACGGCGGGCTGCGGCCGAACAGCACCGAGACCAGCTCGTCGGTGAAGAGCGCCAGTCCCAGCGTGGCCAGCACCTGGTCCAGATGATCGCGCCGGTAGAGGTGTCGGATCACCAGCAGCTCGATGACCAGGCCGTACAGGCCGGCGCCCACCATCGCCGCCAGGATGGCGGCCAGGAAGGAGCCGGTCTTGGCGACCGCGGCGGCGG
>DAIDKG010000168.1 GCA_027450125.1 Bordetella sp.
AGCCGCAACGGCGGCTATACCCGCGTGCTGAAAATGGGCTTTCGCCAGGGCGACAATGCCCCCATGGCTTTCATGGAACTGGTCGATCGTCCGGAACCCCAGGAAGGCGAAGCCAGCGCCGAGTAATCGGACAGGGCACAAGCCATGCATGAGACGGGCCGGGTTGCACAAACCCGGCCCGTTTTTTTGTTTGATGAAGTCCCTTTTTGCCGCCGGGTGGGGCTTCGCGCGAAAATATCGCTGGCCGTGCATCGTCAGCGCAACAGCATCACGCAGTGGAACCGCGGCCCGAACCTGTAGGAGAAAAGCGATGAAAAAACCGAACAGCCGACTTGCCGTAACCGTGCTGGCGACAGCGCTGGCCCTCGCCGGTGCCATGACCAGCGCCTGTGCGCAGACGAGCGATCTGCCCACGATCTATTCGCGCGGGCAGATAAGCTATACGTCTGGCGGGGTGGGGCAGGACGAAGAGCAGGCATTCAAGCAGGAAGCGCCGCATTGGCCGCTGGCCCTGCAGTTTTCGGGCCCGGGAGGCCAGTTCATTGCCGACGTCCATGTCAGCATCATGAAGCGCGACGGCACGAAGGTGCTCGAAGCTGTCTCGCAGGGGCCATACATGCTGGTCAAGCTGCCTGCGGGGGCTTATACGCTTCACGTCGAGTACCTGCATCAAAAGCAACAAAAGAACGTCAATATCTCCGGACACACCGCCGCGGCCTTTCGCTGGAACGTGCAGTAGCGCTTGTTGGGCGCACGGGCAGGCCGCGGCCGCTAGAATGAAGGCTTCGGCCTGACCTGGCTTCTGGAAGCTGCCCATGAGAACAAGCGAAAACGACGACGACGTGGTGCTGATATTGAGCAATGCGCCCGATGCCCCGCTGGCCGAGCGTATTGCCCAGGTGTTGGTCGACGGCGGCCTGGCCGCGTGCGTCAACATGGGTGCCTGCATGACGTCGATCTATTCCTGGCAAGGCAAGGTGGAGCGGACCGAAGAGGTCCCGCTCGTCATCAAGACGACCCGCGCCCGGCAGGACGAAGTGGTGCAGGCCCTGGCCAAGCTTCATCCCTACGAGGTGCCCGAAGTGCTGGTGGTGAATACGCAGGACGGCCTGGATTCCTACTTGGACTGGGTGCGTCGACAGACCCGCGTGCAATGGCATTGAAATCGATGAAAAGGTTCGTTTGGCTGCTGCTGTGCGTGCTGTGGCTGGCGCTAGCAGGTTGGCGCGGCGCGGCGGCGCAAAGCGAATCGGACTTCCTGCCGCCTGAACAGGCTTTCGTGCTGCAGGCGCACATGGCCGCGCCGGATACGCTGGTGCTGCATTACCGCGTAGCCCCGGGCTATTACCTCTACCGGGAACGTTTCGTTCTGGCGGCCGCCGGTCACGAGCAATGGCTGGGCGCGGCGGTTTATCCCAAGGGCGAGATCAAGCACGATCCGGTCTTCGACCAGGACATGGAGGTCTATCACCACGACCTGGATATCCGCGTGCCGCTCAAAGCGGGGGCGCCGGGAGCGTGGGTGCTGAACGTGACCAATCAGGGCTGCGCCGAGGCGGGCCTCTGCTATCCGCCCATGGATCACGCCGTGACGTTGAAGCCTACCGCCGGCGGCTATGCCGTGGCGGGCGTGGATCTGCCGCAGACGGGCGAATCGGACGCGCCGTTGTCGAAGGCCGGCGTCGGGGGGATATCCATGCCGGCGACAAGCAGCGTGGGCAGCCTGGGTTTGCCGGCGCCGATGGCGCAGTCCCCGGCTATCGACACGCCGCAGGTCGCGTCTTCCATCGCATCACGCGCCGTGGGCAACGCGTCTGCCGCATCCGCCACGGTGCCCGCGGGCACGCCCGGTCTGGGTGCGCTATTGCGGTCCGGCGATACTGGCCTGGCGCAAGCGCTGGGCGGCCTGGGCTGGCTGAAGACGGCGGGTGTGTTTCTGGTGTTGGGTCTGCTGCTTTCGCTCACGCCTTGCGTGCTGCCCATGATTCCCATCTTGTCGGCGCTGGTGCTGGGCGGCGCGGCGCGGCCCTCGCGTTGGCGCGGCCTGAGCCTGGCGGCGGCCTACGTGCTGGGCATGTCCGTGGTCTATACCGCACTGGGCGTGGCTGCCGGATTGTCCGGCGCCGGACTGGCCGCATGGCTGCAAACGCCGTGGGCATTGGGGCTATTCGCGTTGCTGCTGGCTCTGCTGGCGCTGGCGATGTTCGATGTCTACGCTTTCCAGATGCCGTCGCAGGCGCAGGCGGGCCTGAGCGCCTGGGCCAATCGCATGCCGGGCGGCCGCCATGCCGGCGCCCTGATGATGGGGGCCGTGTCGGCGCTTATCGTCGGACCGTGCGTGGCTGCGCCGCTGGCGGGGGCCTTGCTCTACATCTCGCGCACGGGCGACGTGCTGCTGGGCGCTTCGGCCCTGTTTGCGCTGGCCTGGGGCATGGGCGTACCGCTTCTGGCCGTGGGCGGATCGGCGGGCGCCCTGCTGCCGCGCGCGGGGCCGTGGATGGAATCGGTCAAGCGCTTTTTCGGCATGCTTTTGCTGGCTACGGCCTTGTGGATGCTCACGCCGGTGCTGCCGGGTTGGGCGCAGATGCTGGGCTGGGCCTTTCTCGCCATGGTGAGCGCGGTGATGCTGCGCGCCTTCGATGCGTTGCCGGCCGAGCCGGGCGTGGGGCGCATGTTCGCCAAGGGCCTGGGCCTGCTGCTCGCGCTGGCAGGCGTGATCTGGCTGGTCGGCGCCGCCGGCGGCGGACGCGACGTGCTGCAGCCGCTGTCGCAGCAGAGGGTCGCGGCGCGCGCGCCGGCAGCGATGCAGGGCGCGGAACCGGGCGGCGTTGCGCGGCCGCCGCACTTTGCCGCGGTGCGCAGCCTGGCCGAGCTCGATGCGGCGCTGGCTCGCAGCGGCAGGCCCGCCAGCGCCAGCAATAGGCCCAGCCCCTTGGCGAACAGGCGCCCCACGCCGGCCTGATCCGGCAGTGCGTCGAAGGCGCGCAGCATCACCGCGCTCACCATGGCGAGAAAGGCCCAGCCCAACATCTGC
>DAIDKG010000169.1 GCA_027450125.1 Bordetella sp.
CGGCCACGGGCGCGCCGCGAAATCCTCGCAGCGCAGGCGCGATCTTCAATTCGTCGATCATCGCGCGCGCTTGCGCGAGGTCCACCGGCGCCAGGCGCAAGGCAATGTCGCCCATCAGCTCGACATTCACGCCGCCCGAACCCAGCATCACCAACACGCCCAGCGCCGGATCCCTGCGGGCGCCCAGGATGCATTCCACGCCGCCGCGGATCATCGGCGCAACCAGCACGCCGTCCAGCCGCGCGCCGGGCGCAGCATGGCTTACCGCCTCCAGGATCCGGTCGTGCGCCGCCTGCGCCTCGCCTTCGTCGCGCAGATTCAGGATCACGCCGCCGACATCGCTCTTGTGCGGGACGTCCGCCGACAATACCTTCATGGCTACCGGAAAGCCCAGGTCGCGTGCGTGGGCGACCGCCTCGTCGCGCGACGCCGCCCGGCGGGCCGGCACCACCGGGATGCCCGCCTGGCTCAACAGCGCCATGGCGTCGGCTTCGTTGTAGGCACCCGGCCGCAAGGTCAGCGGGGGCGGAGCCTGGGGAGCGATTGCCGGCTGGGCGGCGTGCGCCTGGAAGAAATTCATCGCTGCCAGGACGCGGATCGCGCGCGCGGGGTCCGCAAAGCTCAGGCAGCCGGCCGATTCCAGGGCCTGGCGCTGCCCTGCGCCGGCCAGCGCACTGAAGATCACCAGCCGTCCTGGAAAATCGCGGCGCAGGTTGCGCGCCATGTTCCGCTGGATTTCCTGCATGGCCGGCATGGCGCCGAACGCCGCCAGGAAAATGAGCAGACTGCCGTGCCCGGCGTCGTCGAGCATGATGCGGGCCGTCGCCTCCAGCAGGCCGGGCTCCGCCGTGACCTGTCCAGTGATGTCGACGGGGTTGCGCGTGGCGGCCAGCGGTATGCGGGCGCGTATCTTCGCTTGCGCGGCGGGAGGCAGCTCAGGGACGTCCAGGCCCGCCTCGGCCGCATCGTCGGCCATCATGACGCCGACGCCGCCGGAGACGGTCAGCAGGCCGACCTGCGGGTTTGCCGGCAGGCCCGCCACGGCCAGGCTATGGGCAATGTCGAAGAATTCCTCGATGGTGCGGGCGCGCCAGGCTCCGTGCTGGCGCAGCAGCGCATCGAAAGCCGCGTCGTCGCCCGCCAGCGCGGCGGTATGCGAGGCGGCGGCGCTGGCGCCCAGGGCAGTACGGCCGACCTTGACCGCCACCACGGGTTTGCCGCCGGCGCGCGCCAGGTCCAGGGCCCGCCGCAGGCTGGCGCCGTCGCGGCAGCCTTCCAGATACGCCATGATGATTTTCGTGGCCGGATCGCGCGCCATCCAGGCGATGCAGTCCGCCACGCTGATGTCCGATTCGTTGCCCGTGGTCACCCACATCGAAAGGCCCACGTCGCGCTGGCGCGCCATGGCGTACGCATAGGCGCCGAAGGCACCGCTCTGGCTGACCAGTCCGACGCTGCCCGGTCTGGCCAGGCCGGTCGAAACCACCGGAGAAAATGTCGCGTATACCGACCGGGCCACATTCATGAAGCCCAGGCAGTTCGGACCCAGCACACGGATGCCGGCCTCGCGCGCTCTGGCGGCGAAACGTTGCTGGGCCCGCTCGCCCTGCTCGTCCATTTCCGCGAATCCAGCGGAGAACACGACGAGGTTCTTGACGCCCGCGCGGATCGCGTCGTCCAGCGCAGCGTCGGCGCCGGCGGCGGGGATCGCAAAGATCGCCAGATCGATCGGCCGGCCCACCGCCTGCAGGCAAGGATAGGCGCGCCGTCCCTGGATCTCTGCGGCACGCGCGTTGATGGGATAGATCTCTCCGCGGTAGCCCTGTTCGATGAGATAGCGCACCGGCACGGCGCCGATCTTGCTGGGCGTGGCAGAGGCGCCGACAACGGCGATCGATGCCGGCGAGAGAAATGAGTCGAGGTCTTCTGGCAAAGTCATGGGGCTGCTTGACGGATTCCGGGGGCATGGCCCCGCAGGCGCCGCGCACGTCCGCGTTGTTCGGGCGCCGGGCAATTCCGCTCAAGATACCGATCCGACTTTTATCATACAAGACGATTTTTCGGATTTATTTATAGGATTAAATTATTTATTTCGAGGCTGTTTCGCTTTCGGCGCCGGCCGGCTGCCATCCCAGGTCGTCGCCATGTCCAGCGCATAGTCCAGAAAACTCTCCACCGCGGGCGACAGCGATTCTCTGTGGCGCGCGAAGATCGCGATACGCCAGGTGACCGCCGGCTGGCGCAGGGGCAGAAACGCCAGGCCGAAACC
>DAIDKG010000170.1 GCA_027450125.1 Bordetella sp.
ATTCGGGAGTGGAATGCATGAATTCGATTCCTGCAGCGCTGGTGCGTAGATCCCGGATCAGCTCAATGCCAATACCGGATTTTGACGGTAAACCTGTGACGTTAAGATCAGTCCCGTCAAGGCGCACATCGTTGTGGGACAACGCTCTTCGGCCGGGTTCAACACATTTGCGCACTATGTGGAGCGGATGCTGAGCTTGTCCGGCGATGGGCATAACTCGTCGGAGTGACGGGTTTTCTGAAACTCTGCCCGGCAGCAGGAACCCTGGGTGCGAACCCGCGCACCGTCCTGCATGCGGCACTGGAATGTTGAAACATGCGCATCGTTCCCCTTAGCGACGGAGACCCTTCCTTTCCGACTCTCGTTTGCCTGCCCGGCGCGATGTGCAGCCCCCTGGTGTTCAAAGAGGCTGCACAGGAATCCGGCTTGCGCGCGATAGCGCTCGCCTGGCTGGAGGACGACGGATCCTACGACCTGGACGCGATAGCCCGGCGCATTCTGTCGGCCATCTCGGATCAGCCGCGCGTCGTGCTTGTCGGTCATTCGCTCGGCACTCCCTTGGCTGTGCTTGCCGCCCTGTCGGACCTGGAGCAGGAAAGCCCTCGCGTGCGCGGGCTGCTTCTAGCCAATAGCGGCGCCAACACTCGCGGCCACGCCGATGCGCAATCCCTGGTCAAGCGCATCGAGAACGACTGGGGAGTAGCCATGTGGGCGTCCTTCCTGGAGCGCTGTTTCCGGCAACTGCCAGGCCAGCCGCTGCTGGACGAGCTCAGGTCTTATCCGTCCAGACTGCGCAAGGAGGCGGTGTCGGCTGCCATTCGCAGTCAGCTGCAAACGGATCTCCAGCCCGTCCTGGCAAGACTCGAAGGCCTGCCCACGATAGTCGTGCACGGCAAGTTCGACGCGGCGCGTACGCTGTGGCACGCGCAGGAACTCGCCGGAGCGATCCCTGGCGCCACATTGCGCGTTCTCGATACAGGCCATACATCCTGCGTCGAAAATCCGGCCGCCTTCGCGGCACTCATGCGTGAAGTCGGACTGCGCTGCACGGCAGGTCAAGCGTAGCGAGGCCATTCCGACGCAAAATTCAACGGCCGCAGGGGACGTCCGGTGATCGTCACGGCCCTGTCAATGGCAGCCGTTCCGTGGGCCTATCCGGAACGTGATGGGTTGTACATCTCTCGGCTGGGTCGTGGCGCCCGGCGCGCAGCTGCCGCACGTGCCGCAGCCGTCGCCGCAGTTTCCTGTTGCCTCGCGCGGGCGCAGCCAGCGGCCGGCCGCGCGCAGCGCCCGCGGCCGGCCGGCGCGGTCCAGCGCGGCGGCGGCGCGTGCCTGGCCGCGCGTGGCCAGCCGCGGCGCGATCTTGCGCACGACCTGTACCGCGCTGGCCAGCACGAGCAGTCCCAGAACGGCGTATTGCCACCACGACACGGCCGCATTCATAGCAACCACCCGGCGATGCGATACGTCAGGAACGCGGCGGCATACGCCACGACGAACATGTAGGCGAAGGATATCCACACATTGCGCCATGAGCCGGTCTCGCGCCGGATCACCGCCAGCGTGGACATGCACTGGGGCGCGAACGCAAACCATGCCATCAGCGACAGCGCGCTGGCCGTGGAGAAATTCGATGCCAGCGTGGTCGCCAGGCCCGGGCCGGAATCCTGCGCCACGCTATAGACGGTCGCCAGGGCGGAGACCGCCGTCTCGCGGGCTGCGAAGGCGGGTATGAGCGACAGGCTGATCTGCCAGTTAAAGCCCAGCGGAGCAAAAACGGGCTCGAGAATGCGCCCCAGATAGCCTGCGATGCTGTATCCGATGGCCGGCCCGACAGCGCCTGCCGGCGGGCCGGGAAAGGCCGAGATGAACCACATGATCACGGTCAAGGCCAGAATGACGCCGGTCAGACGCTTGAGGAATATCCAGCCGCGCTCCCAGAGTCCGATGGCCAGGTTGCTCAACTTGGGCAGTCGGTAGGACGGCAGTTCCATCAGCAATGCGTGCTCGCGCCGGTCCCGGCGCAGGCGCTTGGCGGCGTAGGCCACCGTCGCGGCGCCGGCGATGCCCGCCGCATACAGGATGAACAGCACCAGGCCTTGCAGATTGAAGACGCCCAGGACCAGGCGATCGGGGACAAAGGCGCCGATGAGCAGGGCATAGACGGGCAGGCGCGCCGAGCAGGTCATCAGCGGGGCGACCAGGATGGTGACGAGCCGGTCGCGCGGATCGGGAATGCTGCGCGTGCCGATGATGCTGGGTATGGCGCAGGCGAAGCTGGACAGCAGGGGAATGAAGGCGCGGCCGGTCAGGCCGACCGATACCATCACGCGATCCAGCAGGAAAGCCGCGCGCGGCAGATAGCCGGATTCTTCCAGGGTCAGGATGAAGAAGAAGAGCACCAGGATTTCCGGCAGGAAGCCCAGCACGGTCCCCAGCCCGCTGAAAATGCCGTTGACCAGCAAGCCCTTGAGCGGCCCGTCGGGCAGGAATGCGGCAGTTGCCTGGCCCAGCCAGTCGAAGCCGTCGCCGATCATGTCGGTGAGCGGCTTGCCGCCGGCATAGACGGCCTGGAAAATCAGGAACATGACGCCAGCCAGAATGGCCAGTCCGAAGA
>DAIDKG010000171.1 GCA_027450125.1 Bordetella sp.
GTTCACCGCCAGCCGTGGCGGCGGCACTTTCCTGAATGACCGCCGCGTGCGCGTGTCGGGCCGCACCCGTTTCGCCGAGGCCCTGCTGGGCGCTCACTGGCCCGGCTCGACCGGACCAACCATGGGCGCTGCGCGTTTTGCCGCAATGGCCGAAGGCTGCGCCAGCGTGCGCCGCCTGGGCGCCACGGTGCTGGACCTGGCCTATGTGGCCAGCGGCCGGCTGGACGGTTTTTGCGGCATGGGCCTCAAGCCCTGGGACCTGGCCGCGGGCAGCCTGCTGGTGCTGGAGGCGGGCGGCCTGGTCGCCGATTTCGAGGGCGAGCAGAGCTGGATGTCGACTGGCGACGTGCTGGCCGGCACGCCGAAGATCTTCGCGCAGATGGTTGCGGGGCTGCAACACAAACCTGCAAGCTGACATCTGTACCATAGGACTATCTGAATTGCCGGAGAGCCCTTGATGGAATGGTTGTTCGACCCGACTGCGTGGGTCGGCCTGTTCACGCTGGTCATCCTCGAGATCGTCCTGGGGATAGACAACCTCATCTTAATCGCCATCCTGGCGGACAAGCTGCCGCCCAAGCAGCGCGACCGCGCGCGCATCATCGGCCTGAGCCTGGCGCTCGTCACGCGGCTGATCCTGCTGTCGGTCATGTCCTGGCTGGTCACGCTGACCCGCCCGCTGTTCTCGCTGGGCCCTTTTTCCTTCTCGGGCCGCGATCTGATCCTGCTGCTGGGCGGCCTGTTCCTGCTCTTCAAGGGCACGGTCGAACTGCACGAGCGGCTGGAAGGCGGCGCCTATGCCGACAGCCTGGGCAAGCGCATCTATGCCAGCTTCTGGGTCATCGTGACGCAGATCGTGGTGCTGGACGCCGTTTTCTCGATCGATTCGGTCATCACCGCCATCGGCATGGTCGAGCACCTGGTCATCATGATGATGGCCGTGGCGATCGCCATCGGCATCATGCTGGTCGCTTCCAAGCCGCTCACGCGTTTCGTCAACGCGCATCCCACCGTGGTGGTGCTGTGCCTGGGCTTTCTGCTGATGATCGGCTTCTCGCTGCTGGCCGAGAGCCTGGGCTTCAAGGTGCCCAAGGGCTATCTGTACGCGGCCATCGCCTTCTCCGCCGCCATCGAAGGGCTCAACCAGCTGGCCCGGCGCAATCTGCTGCGCCTGGACGGTACGCGCCCCATGCGCGAGCGCACGGCCGAAACGGTGCTGCGCATGCTGGGCCGGCGCCCGCTGGACATCGAGCCCGACGACGATGTGCCGCCGTCCGCCCAGGCCGCGCAAAAGGCCTTCGGCGTGGAAGAGCGCAACATGGTCAGCGGCGTGCTGACCCTGGCCGAGCGCAGCATTCACTCGATCATGACGCCGCGTACCGACGTCACCTGGATCGACATCGACGACGACGCGGCCGAAATACGGCGCCAGCTGGAAGACACGCCGCACAGCTTCTTTCCGGTATGCCGCGGCGCGCTGGACGAAATCGTGGGCATAGGCCGGGCCAAGAACCTGGTGTCCGACCTGATCACCCAGGGCCGCATCGACAGCAGCCATCTGCGCGAACCCATCATCGTGCACGAATCCACCGACATCCTGCGCCTGATGGACATACTCAAGCGCTCGCGCGGGCAGCTGGTGCTGGTGGCCGACGAGTTCGGCGCCATCGTCGGCCTGGTCACTCCCATCGATGTCTTCGAGGCGATCGCCGGCGAGTTTCCCGATGAAGACGAGGCGCCGGACATCCTGTCCGAGCGAGAAGATGTGTGGCGCATCGACGGCGCGGCCGACCTGCACCACGTGGAACAGGTGCTGGAAACCGACGGGCTGGTCGATGAGTCGCAGGACTACACCACGCTGGCCGGTTATCTGCTGGCGCGCTTCGGGCAGTTGCCCAAGCCGGGGGACATGTGCGAATACGAAGCGCACAATATGCGGTTCCGCTTCGAGGTCTTGCATATCGAAGGGCGGCGCATCGCTTCGGTGCGGGTGGAGAAGTCGCACGTCGAGCCCGAAGAGCCGGATGGCGAGCCGTACGAGAAACCTGCCGCTTAGGTTCCTGGGACGTCGATCGCATCCAGGCCCGGCCCCGGCACGGCAAACGCTTCAAGAGCCCAACGACGATCACGACGGCGATTCAGAGATCCTGAAACCGTAGTCCGTCTTTATCGATCACAAGCCAGCCGCCGCGCTTGGGCTCGGCATGATCCAGCTCCCAGTCCGGCAGCACCCAGCGCTCGCAGCGCCGGCCGTCCATGGCGAACACATGATGCGCCGGGCGGTGCGTATGGCCGTGCACCACGACGCTCGCGCCGCTCTCGCGCAGCGCCGCATCCACCGTATCCGGGCTGACGTCCATGATCGCCAGCGGCGTGCCGCGCTTGGCCTGCATGCTTCTGGCGCGCGCCTTGCGGGCAAAGCCCTGGCGCCAGGCCAGGCTGGACATGAGGAAGAGTTTTTGCAGCACCGGGTTGCGCGCCACGGCGCGCCAGCGCTGGTAGGCGCGGTCGTCGCTGCAGTATTCGTCGCCATGCGAGAGCAGCACCGGGCCCTGCACGGTCTGCAGCAGGACGACGTCGGGCAGCAGATGCGCGCCCAGCGCGCGGGCCAGGCGCCGGCCGATGAGGAAATCGCGGTTGCCGCGCCCCAGGTAAAGCGGCACGCGCGAGGCCGCGGCCTTCATCGCGGCCAGCGCTTGGGCCAGCCAGGCGGGCGGATCGTCGATGGCGTCGTCGCCGACCCAGACATTGAAAATGTCGCCCGGCAAAAGCACAGCGGCCGCCTCGTCGGCGGCCCTGTGCAGAAAGCTCAGGAAGGCCTGCTGCGTGGCCGGCGTGTCCGCACCCAGGTGCAGGTCGGACGCCAGCCAGACGGGGCCTTCCGGCAGCGCGAGCTTATTGAAGGATTTCGGCTTTCTTGATGACCACATCATCGACGGGCACGTTCTGGTGGTAGCCGCTGTTGCCGGTCTTCACCGCGGCGATCTTGTCGACCGTGTCTTCGCCTTCGGTGACCTTGCCGAACACAGCATAGCCCCAGCCATTGGGCGTGGGCGACGTGAAGTTCAGGAAATCGTTGTTGGCCACGTTGATGAAGAACTGCGCCGTGGCCGAGTGCGGATCGCTGGTGCGCGCCATGGCGATCGTGTACTTGTCGTTCTTCAGGCCGTTGTTGGCCTCGTTCTCGATGGGAGCGTGGGTGGGTTTTTGCT
>DAIDKG010000172.1 GCA_027450125.1 Bordetella sp.
AGGATGCGGCGTATGCGCGCCGCGCTCATCTGTTCGACCGTGGCCTGCCGGTCCAGCACGCCGGCGTTGTTGACCAGCGCGTCGAGCCGGCCGTAGGCCTGCTGCACGCGCTCGAACAGGGTCATGATCTGGTCTTCCTGCGCCATGTCGGCCTGCACTGCGATGGCCTGGCCACCCTGCGCGCGTATGGCCTGGACCACGGTCTCGGCGGCATCGCTGCGCTGATGGTAGTTGACGCAGACCGCGTAGCCGCGGCTGCCCGCCAGCAGCGCCGTCGCGGCGCCTATGCCCCGGCTGCCGCCGGTGACGAGCATGACTTTGGATTGCGTTGCCATGATGCAGTGCCTCTTTTCTTGAAGTGCGGTTGCGTCACTCGACATGCACGCAAGGCTCGCCCTCGCGCATCCGGCCGATGATGGCGGCCTGGCCGAAGCCCTGGCCGTGGAAGATGTCGAGCACGCGCTCGGCCTCTTGAGGAGCGCAGGCCACCAGCAGCCCGCCGGAGGTCTGCGGATCGGTGAGCAGCGCACGGGCCGTGTCGTCCACGCCGGCGCCCAGGCGTATGGACTCGCCGTACGACGCCCAGTTGCGTCCCGAGGCGCCGGTGATCACGCCCTGCGCGGCATAGGCCTGCGCCTGGTCCAGCCACGGCAGGTCGGCCAGGCGCACATGCGCGGCCAGGCCCGCGCCGCGCGCCATCTCCAGCGTGTGGCCCAGCAGCCCGAAGCCGGTGACATCGGTGATGGCATGCACCCCGGGCAGCCCCGAGAGCGTCGCGCCGGGCCGGTTGAGCAGCGTGGTGGCTTCGATCATGACGCGATAGCCGGCCGCATCCAGCAGGTTCTTCTTGAGCGCGGCGGACAGGATGCCCACGCCCAGCGGCTTGCCCAGGATCAGCACGTCGCCCGCGCGCGCGTCGGCGTTGCGCTTGACGCGCCCGGGGTGCACCAGGCCCATGGCGGCCAGGCCGTAGATGGGCTCGACCGAGTCGATGGAATGGCCGCCCGCCACCGGAATGCCCGCTTCGGCGCATACCGATTCGCCGCCGCGCAACACGTCGGCGATGACCTCGTGCGGCAGCACGTTGATGGGCATCCCCACGATGGCCAGCGCCAGGATGGGCGTGCCGCCCATGGCATAGACGTCCGACAGCGCGTTGGTCGCGGCGATGCGGCCGAAGTCGTAGGGATCGTCGACGATGGGCATGAAGAAATCGGTGGTGGCGATCAGCGCCTGCTCGTCGTTCAGGCGATAGACAGCCGCGTCGTCGGCGGTTTCGTTGCCCACCAGCAGATCCGCGCAGGGCTTGAAAACAGGCGCATGGCGCGCCAGCAGCGCCGACAGCACGCCGGGCGCGATCTTGCAGCCGCAGCCGCCGCCGTGCGAGAGCGAGGTCAGGCGCGGCGCGGCGCAGGAAATGGCTTGCGTCATGAAGAGATCCCGAGATGGTCGTCGTTTAGAATAATACTTCCGCGCGCCAGCCCTTGCCGCGCGCGGTCCGGCCCGCTTGCAGGGCCCGGGCCGCAACTGCCCCCTTTCACCCCGTGCATGGAAAGCGTCATGGATCGTCGCGATTTTCTTCGTCTTACCTCAGTAGCAGGCGCGCTGTCGGCCGGCGGCCTGGGCCTGGAGAGCGCCGCGCGCGCCGCCACGCTGGACTCCGGCTGGCGCAGCTTCGAACTGGTCACCGAGATACACGTGCGCGACCCCGGCAAGCAGGCTCGCGTCTGGGTGCCCGTGCCCTGGACCCGGAATACCGACTACCAGCGCAACGCGCAGACCACCTGGCAGGTCCAGGGCGCAGGCACCGCGGCTCTTGTCCAGGTGCCCGGCTACGATGTGCAGACGGTTGTCGCGCAATGGCCCGACGCCACCCCCGATGCGCAGCGCAGCGTGGTCGTCACCAGCCGCTTCCAGACCCGCGACCGCCGCGTCGACCTGAGCCTGCCGCCCAGCCGGCATGCACCGCGCGAGAGCCGCGAGACCCTGCATCTCTATCTGCAGCCCACCGCGCTGCTGCCTACCGACGGCATCGTCAAGGCCACGTCCGACAAGATCACGCACGGGCTGCGCGGCAACATACAAAAAGCGCGCGCCATCTACGAATGGGTGGTCGACAACACACAGCGCGTCGCGTCCACTCGCGGCTGCGGCCTGGGCGATGTGCGCTACATGCTCACCTCCCACGACATGGGCGGCAAGTGTGCCGACATCAGCGCGGTCTTCGTCGCGCTGTCGCGCGCGGCGGGCGTGCCGGCCCGCGATGCCTACGGCATCCGCGTGGCCGACTCCCAGCTGGGCTACAAGAGCCTGGGCAAATCGGGCGACGTCACTCATGCGCAGCACTGCCGCGCCGAGTTCTACGCCGAAGGCTATGGCTGGATCCCGGTCGATCCGGCGGACGTGCGCAAAGTCATGCTCGAAGAGCCCCCGGGCCATCTGCCGATGGACAATCCGCAGGTGCAGGCTGCGCGCGTGATGCTGTTCGGTTCCTGGGAAATGAACTGGGTGGTCTATAACCACGGCCACGACGTTTCGCTGCCGGGTTCGCTGCTGCCCCCCATCCCCTTTCTCATGTATCCCAACGGCGAGACCAGCGCGGGCCGCATCGACAGCCTGGATGCCGACGACTTCCGCTATCGCATCACCGCGCGCCAGATCTGAGCCCAGGCATCGCATGAACACGTCCAGACGCCAACTGCTGCGGGCCGGCATGGCCGTCGCAGCAGCGCCGGCCATGCGCCTTGTTTCGGCCGCGCCGATCCAGCGCAGCGCAGCCGCCGTGGCGGCCGAGGAAGCCGCGCTGCGGGCCGCCACGGGCCCGGACTGGGCCGCATGGACGGGCGGCCCGACGCCCGCGCTCGTCCTGCCCGATCTGCATGGCCGCCCGAGGAACCTGGACGAATTCCTGGGCAAGGTGACGATCGTGTCGTTCTGGGCCACATGGTGCGCTCCCTGCCAGCGGGAGGTTCCCATCATGTCGGCCCTGGCGCAGCGCTACGCCGGCAAAGGCCTGCGGCTGATCGCCGTCAACGCCGGCCAGGCCCGCCCGATGCTGGACGCCTTTCTCGCGCGCCTGCCCATTCATGGCCTGGTGCTGCAGGACCGCAACGGCACGGCCATGCACGACTGGCACGTGGCGGGCATGCCGGCCAACTTCGTGGTGGACCGCAAGGGCGCGATACGCTACTGGCATCTGGGCGGCATGGACTGGACCCGGCCGGCCATCGTCGATCCAGTGACGGCGCTGCTATAGGGCCGTCGATTCGCTTCCCCGGCAACGCGTCTTCGCATGCGGGCCCGCGTTGCAAAGCGTTGCGATGGCCCGGGACGTCGCTGCGGTCGGCGCCGGGCCCGCGTACACATCCATCGTTTCATACGGGCCGTGAGCGTGCCGGACGGCAAGCCAGGGCCTGTTCAGAAGGACGAGGCGCCGGCGGGCGCATTGCCCAGCGCCTTGTTCACCGCCACGAAGCTGATGTCCAGGCGCCCCTGGCCGGCC